>NZ_AZRM01000045.1 GCF_002895605.1 Petrotoga miotherma DSM 10691 | reverse complement strand
AAAGATATGGTATCAAATAAATTATACAGTGAGGAGGTAAAAGTACAATATTGAAGGTATTAAAAGTTAGTTACAATACGTGTTTTAGAGTTTCTAAAGACAGTATAAATAAGACGATAGGAGGTGTATCAACATGGTGAAAAAGGCTTTTTTGATTTCTATGATTTTGATTTCTTTTGTGTTTTCAGCTTTTTCAGTTACTTATGTTGTCGGTACAGAAGCATCTTTCCCACCTTTTGAATACGTAGAAGATGGAGAATTTGTAGGCTTTGATATGGATTTAATAAGGGAAATCGGAGAAATGTATGGATTTGATGTTGAAATAAGAGACATTAGCTTTGACTCTCTCATACCTTCTTTAATGACTGGAAATATTGACATTATTGCTGCTGGAATGACGGTAACAGAAGAAAGAGAGAAAGTAGTAGACTTTACAATTCCATATTATAGCGCCGATCAGAGTATTATGGTAAGAAAAGGAGAAGGTACAAATCTAAGTATACTTTTTACTGAGCCAAAAATCGGAGTTCAGACAGGTACTACCGGGGATCTTTGGGTAACTGAAAATCTTATTGACACGGGTTACTTGCCAAAAGCAAACCTTACAAGATACGATACATTCAACTTTGCTGTTCGTGACTTAGTTAATAAAAATATCGATGCGATAGTACTAGATAATCCTGTAGCTGAAAGATTCACCAAGACAGATCCGGTAGAAATTGTAGGAATCATTAAGACTAATGAAAATTATGGTATGGCCGTTGCACCAGGCAATGAAGATTTATTGAATATGTTAAACGAAGGTATAACAAAGTTACAAGAATCAGGAAAGATGGATGAACTTATCGGAAAATATTTTAAGTGATGCTTGTAAATCTTTAAAGTAAAAAACAAGGGGGGTTTACCCCCCTTATATTAAGAAAGAAGGATTATATTTGGAAGACATTCAAGTTATTATCAATTCTTTTCCCTATTTACTAAAAGGAACTCTTGTAACGTTGGAATTAACCTTTTTTAGTTTGCTAATAGGATTTGTTATGGGGATTATAATTTCTTTCGGTCAATTGTATGGTAATAAACTTGTACAATTTATTTTTCTAATCTACGAACGAGTATTTAGAAGTATTCCTTTGTTAGTCATACTTTTTTTGATTTTTTACGGTTTACCTGCTATAGGAATAAGATTGGATCCTTTAATCGCCTCAATACTTGGTTTGGGTCTGAGAAGTTCGGCATATCAATCGCAAATTTTAAGAGGCGCAATTTTATCCATACCAAAAGGACAGCTCGATGCTGCTTACTCCATCGGGATGAACAAAATTCAGACTTTTTTCTATATTATCTTCCCTCAGGCAATAAGAATCGCATTATCAGGATGGACCAATGAAGCAGCGGTGGTTTTAAAAGATACATCTTTAGCTTATGCCTTAGGTGTCGTAGAATTACTAAGGCAAGGCACTTATATTATCTCTGTAACCAACAGACCTTTGATAGTTTATCTAATTTGTGGGGTTATATATTTTATCCTAACTTTTAGTATAAGTAGAGGATTAGGTAGGATCGAAAAAAAGCTTGCAATACCAGGATATGAAACAAGGAGCGTTTGATTAATGAAAAAAGAAAAAGATACAATATTAAAAGTGGAAGATCTTCATAAAAGTTATAATGAAACAGAAATACTCAAAGGAATAACATTGGAAGTTAAAAAGGGCGAAACAAAGGTAATAATAGGTCCAAGTGGAACGGGGAAGAGCACCCTTTTAATGTGCATAAATAGGCTTGTAGAACCTGATTCCGGAAGAATATATCTGGAAGGAGAAGAAATACTATCCTCGAAGAATATTCATAAAATTAGGCAAGAAATAGGCTTTGTATTTCAACATTTTAACCTATTTGATCACTTAACTGTGCTTGAAAACGTTAAAATCGGGTTGACTAAAGTGAAAAAGATTGAAAAATCGCAAGCTACTGAAATTGCATTAAAAGAATTAGAACGGGTTGGACTGAAGGATAAATCAGAACTCTATCCTGCCCAACTTTCGGGTGGACAAAAACAAAGGGTTGCAATTGCTAGATCTTTGGCTATGAATCCCAAATTGATCCTGTTTGATGAGCCAACCTCCGCTTTAGATCCAGAGCTGATAGGAGAGGTTCTGAACGTTATGATAGATCTTGCAAAAAGTGGGATGACTATGGTGTGTGTTACTCACGAAATGGGTTTTGCAAGGGCTGTTGCTGATGAGATTATATTTATGGAAAATGGTGTGATCGTTGAAAAAGGTCCCCCGGAATCGATGTTCAAAAATCCTCAAAAAGATAGAACTAAGGAGTTTTTAAATAAATTATCACAGTTGTACGGAAAGGAAGAAAACACATGAGCTTTTTTGAAATTGTCGAAAGTTCCTGGGTTTATATGTTGGAAGGTATATGGGTTACACTATTTTTAACTTTAATTTCTGTAGTTATAGGATTTTTTTTGGGCGTTTTACTAGCAGTTGCTAAAACGTATGGAAATAAATTGTTCTATTACATAAGCTACGTTTTTATCGAAATAATAAGGGGTACTCCATTACTTGTTCAACTTTTCATTCTTTATTATAGTTTACCTGTTATTGGAATTAGGCTTTCTCCAATATTAGCCTCAATAATGGCTTTTTCCTTAAATTCTGCTGCTTATCAGGCAGAATATTTAAGAGGGGCTATTCAATCAATAAACTCAGGGCAAATGCAAGCCTCTTTATCAATAGGAATGAAAAAATGGCAAGCTATTAGATTGATCATACTACCCCAAGCGTTAAGAAGGTTTATCCCTTCGTGGACAAATGAATTTATATACTTATTGAAGTATTCCTCTCTCTCTTATATTGTTGGAGCCCCAGAAATAATGGCTCAAGCTAAGTTTGTAGCGAGTCGTAACTTTGAATTCTTTCAAGTTTACCTTTTCGCTGCTATCATATATTTTGTGTTGGTCACTATTTTTGGGGAAATATTCAGATTTATTGAAAAGAAAATGAAGATTCCAGGGACCCTCACTTATGCCAGGAATCGAACTTAGAAATGTAATAAAATCTGGATGGTTGCTGAGCGAAGGACCGCAAAGCTATTTTAGAGTTTCCAAAGGCTGTAATAAACGAAAAAACAGGAGGAAATAAATATATGGAAATAATAGATCTCATAAAAAACCAGATCAATATAGCCTTGTTAAATATTGGCGTTACTAACATCGAACTCAATTTTACTATCGAAACACCTCCAAAAGACGATTTGGGAGATTTTTCATCCAACGTTGCTTTCCTTTTAACTAAAAGATTGAGAAAATCACCCCAAGAAATTGCCCAAATTTTAAGAGATGAATTAGATAAATCTTCTTTTTTTGAAAAAGTAGATAATGTAAATGGGTTTTTAAATTTTTTTGTTTCTCCCCAAATATATCAAAGAATATGTTCTAAAATTTTAAGTAACCCAAAAACTTACGGAAAATTTGATATAGGGAAGGGTGCAAATATACAGTTCGAATTCGCAAGCATTAACCCAACTGGTCCAATTACCGTCGCTCATGGTCGACAAGCTGTTATGGGAGACGTTTTGGCAAATATGTATGATCAAGCTGGATACGTTGTTCAAAGAGAGATGTATTTAAACGATGCAGGCAGACAAATGAAACTTCTCTCCTACTCCCTATGGGTAAGATACAACGAAATTCTAGGGTCAAAGTATGAGATACCTGAAGATGGTTACAGAGGAGATTATCTTATAGATACGGCGAAAAAAGTATTGAACAAGTATGGAGATAAATTTAAAGATAAATGGGATGAAGAAACCGAAGATATATTTAGAAAAGAAGTCTTAGAAGATATGCTAAAAAATATGTTAGAGACGCTTGAAAAGATAAACGTGAACTTTGATGTAATCTTTAGTGAACAATTATTATTTAAAAATAAAATGGTTGAAAAAACCTTGAACGATTTAAAAGCTAAAGGCTATGTGTATGAAAAAGATGATGCAGTATGGTTTAAAGTATCGGATTTGATAGATGAAAACGACAAGGTGTTGATAAGGTCTAAAGATTCGATGCCCACTTACTTCTGTGATGACATCGCTTACCATTATTACAAGTATCTACGGGGTTTTGATAGCGTAATTGATATAATGGGTTCTGACCACCATGGTCACATACCAAGGATGATGGCTTCGATACAAGCATTAGGTTTACCAGAAGATTTTTTAAAAATAATCTTACACCAGTTTGTAAATGTAAAAAAGGGTCAAGAAATTATAAAGATGTCAACAAGAAGCGGTGAATTCTTCACTCTCGATGATCTTATACAAAATGTTGGAAAAGACGCTGTTAGGTACTTTTTTGCGATGGTTGATCCCGATACAACATTGAACTTCGATATTGATTTGGCTATAAAGAAATCTAATGAAAACCCTGTTTATTATGTTCAATATGCTCATGCCAGAATATGTAGCATATTTAAAGAAGCTCAAAAGAGAGGGATAGAATACGAATTATTTTTAGGTTTAGAAAATCTGAAAGAAGACGAAGAAAAATTGTTAATGAGGGAGTTATCCTTATTTACCAATGTATTAACCAAAGCCGTAATTCAAAATAAGCCTAACCTGCTTACGCAATACTTAGAAAGAGTAGCCTCAAGATTCCATCATTTTTACAACAACCTCTCTGTACTCAATGCAGAAAATTATGAGCTTATTCAAGGTAGGTTGAATCTTTGCCATGCAACAAAAATTGTTATAGCAAGAGGTTTGTCTATCTTGGGTGTAAATGCTCCTGAAAGCATGTGAAAGACAATATTTTGAAATTAGAAACAGAATTTGAAAGGGGGGGGTTGGGGTGAACCCCCAACGCATAGCTATAAAACGAAATTTCATCTTTTTTTTAATAATATTGGGTATCACTCTATTTGTTGGTGTTTTATTCATCTACAGTTCTCTTTTTGCAATCAGTGACATCAAAGAGATAAACCCAGAACAAAAATTTCAAACATATATAATCGCTTTAATTATTGGTTTTTTAGGAGCGATAATTGCTTTTATGCTCAGCGATACATTTACAAAAAGTAAGCATATTATGATCGCTCTTTTTACATTTTTGAATCTCATTTTAGTTATCGTTTTATTCACCCAACCTATCGCTGGCGTAAAAAGATGGCTGAATATTGGGCCTTTCCAATTTCAACCATCAGAACTTGCAAAACTTATTATTCCTGCTTTCTTGGCTTTTTATTACACTCAAATACAAAATAAAAAGAATCTGCTAATAAATGTAATTTCCCCTATTTTAGTGTGTGGTATTAGCATATTATTGATCTTTTTGGAACCAGATCTCAGTTCTGCCCTTATAATTACAATGTTAACCTTAATAACGATGTTTTTGGGAATAAAAGATAAAAAGGTTATGTTATTTTTTATTGTTTTTACATTGATTATCGTCTCAGTTCTTTTTATCTTCCAGGATAATCTGCTTCAAACCTACCAAATTTCAAGATTGACAGGTTCCGACGATTTTCAAAGTCAACGTTCAAGAGATGCCATTGCAAATGGTGGGCTAATTGGTACAGGACCGTTTGCGGGTGAATTTAAATACTATGTACCAGAATCTTACAGCGATTTTATCATATCCGTTATAGGAGAAGAATGGGGGAAATTAGGGATAGTGATGGTTGTCATGCTTTTCTTTTTTCTATCTCATGAACTTGTGTATTTAGCTTATCTTACGAAAGATCACGCTACTTTCATATTCTGTGGAGCTACAGCTTCATGGATCTTCATTCAAGTTGTCATAAATACTTTGGTAGGCTTGGGAGTGCCATGGATGCCGGTCACAGGAGTGACGCTTCCAATGGTAAGCTATGGAAATTCTTCTATGATAGTTACCTTAACATCTATAGGGTGGGGTTTGGGATTAATATATCATAATTCGGAGTTGACAAGAACAGATGAGGAAGAATGAAGAGTTAAAGGTTGTTTTTTCAGGAGGCGGTACAGGAGGCCATTACTACCCTGCTCTATCTGTAATAAAATATCTAGACAAATGTTATAATAAGTTAGATGTGATATATTTTACAACAAAAGGAAGAATCGAAGAAAAAAAGCTACCTACAGATTTCCCAAAAGCTAAGTTAATTCCTCTAAATACCAAAGGTCTAGAAAGGCCATTATACAACGTTAGGAATATAAACAGAGCCTTTGAAGTTTTAAGGGATAAGCGTAAAGTTGAAAAAATAATAAAAGAATTCAAACCTGTTTTTGGATTTCTCACTGGTGGATATGTGACCGTTCCCGTGGGTTTAGCTTTAAAAAAACAAAATATTCCTTTTTACTTGCATGAGCAAAATTCAATTCTTGGAATATCCAATAAAGTACTATCTAGATGGGCAAAAAAAGTTTTTGTAAGTTACGAAGAAACAAAGTTGAATGATAAGTTTATTCTTACAGGTAACCCTGTAAGAACGCCCGAAAATGAAATACCGCGAACTTACTTGCATGGTTTCGGAATAAAGGATTTAAACAAAAGATGTATTTTAGTCTTTGGAGGAAGCCTTGGTTCTAACGAAATAGATGAATTAATGTACAGAGTATACAAAAAAGAAAAAATTAACAATTACATACATATAACCAAAAACCAAGAAAAGTTCAAACAATTTCCCAATGTTTTTACTTTTAAATATATAGAAAATTTATATGAATTAATGGCTGTATCCGATGGAGTGATATCAAGGGCAGGAGCAACAACTCTAGCGGAAATTCAGTTCTATGATCTTTCTGCTATTTTGATCCCATGGAAAGGTGCTGCAGAAAATCACCAATTAAAAAACGCTCTTTCCCTTCAAAAGAAGGGAAAAGTTGTTGTTTTTGATGAAGAAAATGTGGAAATTGATCGACTGATCAACTTTTTAAATCGTATTCAACCAAAAAATGAAGAATTTAGCTACACACCTAAGATAAATAGAGCCACAGAAAGTATTGTTAATAATATCTTATGAGTGCGGGGTGCGTTTGCGTCACTGTGCAAACCATTTTTTTAAATGATTTTGACCTTGAATTTGGGGATCTTAAGGGGTTTACCCCTTAACGTCGGGTTAAGTGGTGCTAACACAAGGTTTTAGAGTTTCTAAAGTCAATATTTGTATTCTCAAAAGGAGGTATCTATGAAGTATTACTTCTCCGGGATAGGTGGTATCGGTATGAGTTCCCTAGCCTTATACACAGCTTATAAGTATGGAATAAAAAACGTGCTTGGATCGAACAATGAAATGAACGAAAGAGTAGAATACTTAATAAAAAAAGGAATAAAAGTCAAATTAAAACAGGACTCTGATCTTCCTGATATAGATTTTTTAATTAAAACAACGGCAATAAAATATACCAATCCCGAACTGATAGAGGCCAAAAGAAGAAATATAACTATTTTGAACAGAATGCAACTACTCAACTCAATATTGCAAAAGCATACCTCAATAGGCATTACTGGGACAGATGGAAAAACCACCACAACGGCTATGGTTTCTCAAATATTCAAAAATGCCGGCAAAGATCCAACAGTTTTTTTAGGTGGAATACATGATTCACTAGAAGATGGCAACTTTAGATATGGAAATGGAATAGTAATAGCGGAAGTCGATGAGAGTGATGGCTTTATAGAAGAAACAGAAACGAATTTTTCTATCATAAACAATTTAAGACCTGATCATTTAGAACACTACGACAATGAATTTGATAATTTGGAAAGTTCTCTTTATAAATTTGCAAACAACACTAAAGAACTTGTTTTATTAAATGTAGACGATAACCATCTCACTAAATGGCACCTAGAAGAAAAGAAAGTCTTATACTTTGGGCGAAGTGAAAAGGCAGATTATATAATTAAAAAAAGACGCCAATATAACAGATATCAGGTGTTTGAACTTTATCATAAAAATATATACATTGGAGATATTACTTTAAATCTTCCGGGAGTGCACTACGCTTATGATGCACTGGCTTCAACCGCACTTTCTTTAGAATTCGGCATTGAGTTTAACACAATAAAAGAAACTTTTCTCGGGTATAATTCAGTAGGGAGAAGATTCAACATACTTTACGATAAAGAAAATCTATCAATAATAGACGATTATGCCCATACACCCGACGAAATCTTAGAAACGATAAAAGCAACAAAAGAGTATTTTCCAAAAAGGAAAATAATAACCATATTTCAGCCACATAGGTACACCCGTCTTTACTTCCACATAAACGACTTTATTGATGTTCTAAAATATTCCGATGAAGTATTAGTCTACAGGATATATTCTGCCTTTGAAGAACCTATTAACGGGGTTGATGAAAAAAAGGTAGTTGAAGCTCTTAATTCTCAAGCTATATCCTCTAAATATTATAATTCTGAAGATGAAATTATATCAGATCTGTTACAAGAAAAAAATGCGGTTCTACTATTTGTTGGGGCAGGAGATATAACTGATATAGCAAAAAAATTATCAAAAAACAAAAAAAACCTTGACATCTCATAATTTTTATGATAATATATTTCAGGTTTGAGATCTTGCCCCCATCGTCTAGCGGTCAAGGACATTGGCCTTTCACGCCAAAGGCACCAGTTCGAATCTGGTTGGGGGCGCCATAACATTAGGAAGGGTGTTTAGCTCAGTGGGAGAGCGTCTGCCTTACAAGCAGAAGGTCGCAGGTTCAAATCCTGCAGCGCCCACCAAGTTTAAGGATGGGCAGGTAGCTCAGTCGGTAGAGCAACGGACTGAAAATCCGTGTGTCGGCAGTTCGATTCTGCCCCTGCCCACCATAATAGTTTTTAGCACTAAGATAGATATATTAAAAAGGCAACCATTTTGGTTGCCTTTTTTTGCGTGGTATTGGATATTATGATTTATATCTCATCTCAGCATATTTGGATTCGAAGCCAACTTTTTTGTACAATTTTCTAGCCGGGTTGTCGTATTCCACATGCAAGGATATATCCCCGTCACATCGGGTAATTGTTTCTTTCAAGAGGTTACTACCTATCCCCTTCCCTCTACAATTTTTATCAACAGCTATGTACACCAGCACATGCTCAGGGATATATCCTTCCATACCCGTATCGTTAATAACAACAGCACCTACAATGCTATCGTCATTATGAAGCACCAGAACAAATCCTCCTTTTCCTTTCTCGTTAGAAAAGGCGTAATCAATAGAACTGATAATATCTTCTAATGGATCTCCATACTTTCCCAAATTCTTTTCTAGGAACTCTGCTATTTCTAACTTGGTGAACTCAAAATCGTCATCTAATAAATCTTCCTTTGAGTCCAGTTCTTTCAATGATAAGTTGAATGAATCGAAATTAAAGGTTTTCTGCACTTTGCAATCACCTCCAAGATATATTATACCACATTTACACTTATATACAAAGTATTGAGAAATATGACTTTGTTTTATACTACTAATAGATGTGGGGTTATTCAAAGTTAGGTTCAAAAAAATTTAGGAGGCTTTTAACGCCTCCTAAATTCCTAAATTCCTAATTTTCTGGATTGTTTCCGGGGTTAGTTGCTCCCGTAGTTGCTCCTGGGTTTTGGTTTTGATAAATATATTGTCCTACTTTTATAATCTCTTGTTGTAACTCATCTTTGACTATCTTAATTTTACCAACGTTATCTTCCTCTAAAGCTTGCTTTAATTCTTTTGTTTTTTCTTCTATGTTGGCTTTTAAGTCATCAGGGATTTTATCTCCATTTTCACTTAATAATTTTTCTGTTTGATAGATTAAATCGTCTGCTTGGTTTCTCATCTCAACTTTTTCTTTTACCTTTTTGTCTTGTTCTTCGTACTCTCTAGCCTCTTTCATCATTCTATCTATTTGCTCTTTATCGAGTTTGTGTCTTCCGGTTACTACCATAGATTGCTGTTTCTGAGTTCCTAAATCCTTGGCTGATACACTTACAATTCCATTAGAGTCAATATCAAAAGCAACTTCAATTTGAGGAACTCCTCTTGGTGCAGGGGCAATACCTGTCAACTTAAAACTCCCTAAGAAAAAATTGTCTTTTGCTAAAGGCCTTTCACCCTGATAAACTCTTACTTCAACCTCTGTTTGCCCGTCTACGGAGGTGGTAAAAGTTTTAGATTTTTTGACAGGAATTTTGTTATTTCTTGGTATAATAACTTCCATTAAACCTCCCTTAACTTCTACACCTAAGGATAAAGGAGTAACATCCACTAAGACAAGGTCTCTTTCAGTTTCTCCAACCATTATAGAAGCTTGAACACCTGCTCCAATTGCAACGGCTTCGTCTGGATTGACATTCTTTGAAGGATCTTTCCCAAAATAATTTTTAACTAATTTTTGGACGGCTGGTATCCTCGTTGAACCACCTACAAGTAGTACATCACTTATATCTTGAGGTGAAAGTTTAGCATCTCTCATTGCGTTCTCAATAGGTCCTCTTGTTGATTCTATTAGGTCTCCAATGAGTTCTTCTAATTTTGCTCTGGTTAGTTTCTTTTCTAAATGAACAGGTTGGCCATCAACAACTGTGATAAAAGGTAAATTTATATCCGTTTCTAGTTTACCTGATAGCTCTATCTTAGCAGATTCAGCAGCTTCCTTCAATCTTTGAAGTGCTTGCTTATCTTTTCTTAAGTCAACTTTATACTCTTTCATAAATTCATCAGCTAACCAGTCGATTATCCTTTGATCAAAATCGTCTCCTCCTAGATGGTTGTTTCCAGAAGTGGCGATAACTTCTACAATATCTTCTCCTATATCCAAAATAGAAACATCAAAGGTTCCCCCGCCTAGATCATATACAACTATTTTTCTTTCTTCTTGGGATCGGTCCAGACCAAAAGCTATAGAAGCCGCTGTTGGTTCGTTTATTATTCTTAGAACTTCTAAACCAGCTATTTCTCCTGCTTCTTTTGTGGCTTGTCTTTGAGCATCGTTAAAATAAGCAGGAACTGTTATAACGGCCTTTTTGATCTTTCCTCCTAAATATTCTTCTGCATCTCTGACCAGTTTTTTAAGTATGTAAGCACTTATCTGCTGAGGTGTATACACTTTATCATCTATTTTTACAGTGTGGTCACTTCCCATATACCTTTTAATAGATCGTACTGTTCTGTCTGAATTTAAAATAACTTGCCTTTTAGCTGGTTCACCAACCAATATTTGACCATCTTTACCAAAGGAAACAATAGAAGGTGTGGTCCTTTTACCTTCCGAATTAGGTATTACTTCAGGGTTACCATCTGGTTTTACCCAAGCAATAGCTGAATTTGTAGTACCTAAGTCTATACCTACAACGTATTCTTTTGCACTCATCAAAATACCCCCTTGCTAAAACTTTTTATCATTTTGTACGTATATTCGTTGTTCAACATCACTAATATTATAATTCAAATAGTCTTTTTTTTCAAGTCATTAATTGAGATTTGGGGATCTAATTAAAGTGCTTATTAAAAGGTTTCTAAGTAATCTAAATTTAGAAGTAATCAAATATTATATCACTCTTAACCTATGAGTGAAAATAATATTTTGGGTTTCGATCCTTGAAGAGATCATTATACTCATTGATACTTTTGTTTTGAGATTTTCTTTCATCAATTTCTACTGTTTGAATAAAATCTCCTTGGTCTGGTAGTCTAAAAAGCACTTCGCCGTTGGGTGAAGTCACTTGACTTTTACCTGTGAAAGAATACTGTATTTCACCATTGCTCTGGGTTCCCCAAATATTTGATGTGGCAATATAAACCTTATTTTCTAAAGATCTAATTTTATTGGCTTCTTGGCAATATGGTAAGACCAAATTTGCTGGATGTAAAATTAAATCTGCCCCTAATAAAGCCAATGTTCTAAAGGATTCTGGAAAGTACCAATCAAAACAGATGGCAACTCCTACTTTTATTCCGTTAACATTTTCCACCCAAAAGCCTGTGTTCCCAGGAGTGAAAAACAATTTTTCTCTGAAAAACAAGTGAGTCTTTCTGTATATTTTAAATGTCCCGTCACTATTGATCAATATTGAGGAATTATAATACTTATCTTCATACTTTTCGTTAAAACCATATACTACACTTATGCCGGTATCTTTTGAAAATTCCCTGAAGGTTTTAAAGGCGTATCCATTTTCCTCTAAAGGTGATTCATAAGTTTCTTCTACCTCTTTTTTGGAAGAGAAAGCGTAACCAGAAAAAGCTAATTCTGGAAATACTATAAAATCGCTATCTACTCCTTCGACGATCTTCATTACCTTGTCTACATTTTTCTTGATCTCAAATAGTTCTGGTTTGAATTGGACTACGCTGACTTTAAACATTTTTCAACCTCCTCTAAAATATTTATTTAATACTGCCATTAGAAACTCCAAAAATTATTTTAGCGCCCCTTCGCCAAGCGTTAAGGGGCGAGCCCCTTAAGATCCCCAAGTTCAAAATCAAAGTCATTTAAAGATCTACTTTGCATAATACAGCAAACCATAAGGATAGAAGTTCTTTGTCTTTGCCGCGCAGATCACTTTATTTCTATTTCCTTTTTTTCTGTCATTATTAAATCGGCTTGTAAATCATGGGGGTGAATAGGAACGGAATCTATTAATTGAAAGTTGAATACCACCCCTATCAAATAAGTTTTCGGATTTTGAAGGAAGTATCTATCGTAATATCCTCCACCGTATCCAATTCTATATCCATTAAAATCATAGGCAATTGCAGGAATTATGTAAAGATCAATTTTTGAGGAAAATTCATCATCGATGGGTTCTGGAATATTAAATTTACTTTTAATCAAGCGATCGAGACTTTTTACTCTTCCCATCTTCATTTGTTTACCTAAAACCTTTGGTAAATAAACCTTTTTTTGAGTTTTTAACAATTCCTCTATCAAAGATAATACGTTTACTTCTTTATTAATGGGATAATAGAGAGCGATGGAATCAAACTCCATTTTTTTGATTTGATTTCTCAATTTTTCTACTATTTTTTGTGAATATGTTTCATATTTTTCTTGATCTAGTTCCAATCGTTTTTTTAAAATCATCTCTCTGACTTCTTTTTTCGTCATCGTATTTCATCCCTCTATGATATTGATGTTATTATAAGTGAGACCCCACTCCATTGCACATTATACAATAAAAATAGAAAATTTTTGCCAACCACTCAAAATTATTGTATAATGTTAATTGTACATTCTAAAAAACCAAGTAACTAAAAGAGGGATTGAAAAATTCTTTATAAGTTTAGATATTCGAAAATTCTTTATCTGCTCCCTTTAATCTTTGTTTTATTTTTGTTTATATTAGGTAACTTTCTATACAGTCTTTATCCAAAAGGTATTATAGCTTTTATATTTCTCGGAATAATAGTTACACTTTTATTTTATTCCATAAGAAAATTTATGCGGTATCCTATTATTTATGACCAAAATAACAAAACCTTTTACGTTATTACCTCCGTATTTTCAGAAAAATACGAGCATTTCAGTAAATCTTCCATTAAAGAAATAGTTATTACTTCAAGAAAAATAATAATAATTTTAAAGGATAAAACAATTATTTTGCCTAAGTTTATACAAGACCGAGATAAACTCATTTCTTTTTTAAAAGGAGATAAAATTGAAAGGTAGAGAAACAGTTGCATATATAAATATTGATAAATATTTAGAAAATTTGAATTATATACAAAACCAAACAAAAACGAGTATTATACCGGTTTTAAAGGCAAATGCTTATGGACATGGTATGCTTCCTTTGGCAAGGCAAGTATTTAACGAAGGTTGTAGTATGTTGGCTGTTGCATATTTGGAAGAAGCTTTAGAAATCTTAAAGGAGGGAGTGCACCTCCCGATTTTAATCTTTAATTACTTCAGCCCAGATGATTTTGAAGAGTTATTGGAATTCTCTCATTTTTTAAGACCTACAATTACTGCGTATACATTTTTAGAAAAAGTATGTGATATACTAGGGAAAGATGTTGATAAATTTAAGTTCCATATAAACGTGGATACCGGTATCAACAGAATTGGCATAAAAGAGGAAAAATTACCCCAATTAATAAAGTTGATCAAAGATAAAAATATTCGAATAGAAGGTGTTTATTCCCATTTTGCCAATGCAGATGAAAAAGACGATTTTACCAGAGTTCAATTTGAAAAATATAAAAGTTTATTGGATTATATAATTAGTTCAGGCATAGATGTTGAAAAAAAACATATTTCTAATAGTGCTGCCGCTCTTTTTTTCCCAGAATATTCTTTAGATTATGTGAGGCCAGGAATTGCCACTTATGGCTTACAACCATCCACAACTCACAAAGTTGATCAATTAAAACCTGTCTTAGAACTAAAGAGCATCGTTGCAAGCATTCATTCCCTTTTACCAAGCGATACTATCGGATATGGTCGAACTTATGAAGTGCAAAAAAAGATGAAAACAGCCATTGTTCCTATAGGGTATGCAGATGGTTATTTTAGGACCCTTTCCAACAAAGGGGAAGTTTTAATTAACGGGAAGCGATGTAAAATATTAGGCAGAGTATCTATGGATCAAATAGTTGTGGACGTTACTGATACTAACGCTTCAATCGGTGATGAAGTTGTTATCATTGGGAAGCAAAAGTACGATGAAATAAGCGCAGAAGAAGTAGCTGAAAACGCTTCTACTATAAGCTACGAAGTAACCTCAAGGATAGCTCAAAGGGTTCGACGGATTTACATTAAGGGAGGAAAAAATTTTGAATGAAGATTATTCTTTGAAAGATATAATAAAAGATAATCCGTTTCAACCAAAGACAAATGGGGAAAACATTACGTTAATATCGGATTTAAAACCAACTGAAGAAGCAGAAATAGAAGGAAAAGTTGTGAGCAAAAAGCTCCAAAAGACAAAAAATGACAAAATGTTTTTATTGTTTACACTTGCAGATAAAAGTCAGTCAATTAGAGCTATCGATTGGTATAACGCAGAAACCAACAATAACAAGATTCAAATTGGAGACGTTATAAAAGTAAAAGGGAAAATAGTTTATTTTGAAAATAGACTTCAAATTAATATTAGTAACGAAACCAACTCTGTGCAAAAGATTAACATAATGAATATCAACCCCGAAAAGTACTTGCATTTTTCCAATAATGATCTATCAAAGTTAAACGCAAAACTTGAACATTACATACAAACTGTTGAAGATGAAGGTATCAAATCTTTGCTGAAACAGATTTTTTTGGCTAATTCAAAATTAAGGGAATCTTTTCTTTTTTCTCCGGCAGCAATAGAAGTGCATCATGCCTATCCAGGCGGTTTACTGGAACATACATTGATGGTCACTGAACTATCTTTAAGATTATACGATCTTTACAACGAAGATAATGAAATATGTATCAATAAAGATATTATAATAGCTGGTTCCCTTTTGCACGATATAGGAAAAATAGAAGAATACGTTATAACACCTCGTGGGATAGAAAAAACTGAACAAGGCGAATTGATAGGACACATACATCTGGGAACAAAAATAGTGTACGAGGAGTCAAAAAAAATATCTCCAAAAATAAAAGAAACGGATCTTAACCATATAATACACATCATACTCTCTCATCATGGAGAAATAGAATACGGAAGTCCTGTAGTTCCTAAAACTATCGAATCATTTATTATTGGGTTAAGTGATAACATGGACGCCAAAATTGCTCAAGTTAAAGACAACATTAGAAATACCTTACAAATAAACAAAGATCAAAGTTGGAGTGAATACGATAAAAGGCTGGCGCGCAAGATAAAAATAGAAAAATACTAGCGGGAGGTAATTCAATTCATGCCAAAAAAAAGCACTAAATCCAACAACAATAATGGGAAAAGTAAATTCGTAGTGATCGTTGAATCCCCATCAAAGGCAAAAACAATAGAAAGATATTTAGGAAAGGAATATAAAGTAATAGCCTCAAAAGGTCACGTTCGTGATTTACCTAAAAAGGAGTTTGGAGTTGATATCGAACACGACTTTGAGCCAATCTTTCAAGTGATACCTGGTAAAGAAAAAGTTATAAAAGAAATCAAGAAAGAAACGGAAGGTAAAAAAGTGTTATTAGCATCGGATATGGATAGGGAAGGAGAAGCTATAGCGTGGCATCTTTCCCAGCTTTTAGATCTCGATCCAAAAGAGAAAAATCGTATCATATTCTCAGAAATCACGAAAAATGCAATAAAAAATTCAATAAGTAATCCCCAAAGTTTAGACTTGAAAAAAGTTGATGCCCAGATAGCTAGAAGAATCTTGGACCGATTGGTAGGATATAAGATCTCTCCCCTGGTTTGGAAAGTATTAAAGGATTATAAAACTAGTGCAGGAAGGGTTCAATCCGCGGCATTGAAATTGATAGTGGATAAAGAAAGAAAAATTTTCTCTTTTAAACCAAAAAAGTACTATAATATCTACCTTGAGCACAAAGGTCAAAATATTCCACTAACAAAAGAAAACGGTAAAAAAATAAAACCCGAAAGTATATCAAAAACAAAAAAAGACCAAATCTTCGAATATTTAAAAGACAAGGATTTTAAACTTGGGAATATAAAAGAGAAGAAAACAACTAGAAAACCTCCATTACCATTTATTACCAGTACTCTACAACAAACAGCGGTTTCGACTTTTAACTGGAGTTCATCTAAAGTAATGAAAATCGCGCAAGATTTATATGAAGGTGTGGAAACCTCTGAAGGAAGCATTGCTTTTATTACTTACATGAGGACTGATTCTACAAGAGTTTCAAACGAAGCCCAACAGGCAGCTATTAATTATTTGGAAAAAAATTACGGCAAAGATTATGTCGGACATTACCTATCTAAAAACAAAAAAACAAACGTTCAAGATGCCCATGAGGCTATAAGGCCTACAGATATCAACATGGATGTCAACAACGCAAAAAGGTTAATTTCATCAGATCATTTAAAATTGTATACCCTTATTTGGAATAGATTCATGGCATCTCAATCAGCTCCATCAAGATATTTAGAAAAAACATACATTATTGAAGACAACACCAACAAATATTCATTTGAAATAACGTCTAAAAAATGTATCTTTGATGGATTTGAAAAATTCTGGAGTCCTAACAATAAAGAAGTGGACTTTAAGATAGATAAAAATGATAAGATCACATACGACCAATTAAAATTCGAAGAAAAAGAGACTAATCCTCCAAACAGATATACAGAGGCAACATTGATAAAAGAATTAGAATCTAAAGGAATAGGAAGACCATCAACGTATGCAACCATAATATCTACACTTTTGCAACGTAAATACGTTTCTAAAATATCGAAAAATACCTTGAGACCAACAACAACTGGTTTTGTGGTAACTGACTTTTTGGAAGCCTATTTCCCAGAGATAGTGGATGTAAAATTCACCGCGAACATGGAAGAAGACCTTGATAATATAGAAGATGGAAAAAACAAAAGTAAAGTGGTTTTAGAGCAGTTCTATGAAGAATTCGAAAAGTTCCTTACCACTGCATCTAACAACATAAAAAATAAACAAAAAATTTTACATTACGAAAGCGATGTACCTTGCGAAAAATGTGGTAAAAACATGAAATTAAATTTTGGCCGATACGGTCTATATTTATCCTGTGAGAAATGCAAGGAAACTCAGAAAATTCCTGCGGAATCATTTGGAGTGACAATTAAGGACAAATTATACATAAAAGAATATCTACAAGAAACTTTAAAATTAAACAAAGAAGAAAACAAAATAGGTGAAAAATGCCCCGTCTGTGGTGGAGATCTCATATTAAAACACGGGAAATTTGGAGAATTTATAGCATGTAGTAACTACCCAGATTGTAAATATACTCGCAATGTAAAAGCCCGAGGGAAGTGTCCCAACTGCGGCGGCGACGTCATAAAATTAAGAAGCAAAAAAGGGAAAACTTACTTCAAATGTGATTCTTGTGGGACGTTGTATTGGTACGAACCTTCAGAGTACAATTGCCCCAAATGTGGAGAAACATTATTCTACAAAACCTCAAGAGGAAAGGAAAAGTTATACTGTCAGAAAGACAAAACATACTTTGACATTGAAGAAATCAAACAATTAACAAAGTAAACGTAGAAAGTAAAAAAGGAGAAAAAAACGATGGACATCCCAATTATTACAGGTGGGAAATCTATAGAGAGAGAGATAGCATTTATAAGTGCAAAAAATGTTTTTAATTCCATAAGTAATTTGGGGCATAAACCACTGATACTGGATTTAATAGATGACGATTTTATAAATAAAATTCAAAATTATAAATTCGCCTTCAACGTGGTGCACGGAGATTACGGAGAAGACGGAAGATTATCTTCTTTATTGGACATATTAGGGATAGACTACACATGTTCTAACTCTGAAACATGTGTAGCCACATACGATAAATTTATATTCTATACTCTATTTAAAAATTATATACAAATGCCTCAAACAATCCTAACCAACAAATTGATATCACCGCCCTTTCAGTACCCTTTCATCATCAAACCTAGAAAAAGTGGATCAAGTAAAGGCGTATACATCATCCACAACGAAAATGAATTCAAATTCTATTTAGAAAAAGATTTGAAAGAATTTCAGGAAGTTCTGGTTCAAGAATATATAAAAGGCCGCGAAATAACGATATCTTATATTCAGAAAAATGATGAGTTCATATTACTACCTATTCTTGAAATTATTCCAAAAAAAGAATTCTACGATTATGAAGCAAAATATACTAACGGATTAACTGAACTCAAGCCACAGCTTAATTCACCTGAAAAAATCATACAAAAAATAAATGAAATAGGAAATCAAGTTATGAAGATACTCACTTTTAAAGACATGTTTAGAATCGATGCAATCTTAAAGGGTGATGAGATTTACGTTTTGGAAATAAACACCGTTCCAGGTTTAACAGAATTAAGTGATCTTCCAACATCCGCAATAGCTGCAGGAATCAGCTTTGATGATTTAATAGATATAATAATAAAAAATCATTTAAAACAACCCACAAAAATCAGTTTTTGAAAATGAATAGACGATAGCGCAGCAAAGTGTTTTTGGGTGGGCAGCGGGACAAAAAACAAAGAACTTTTATCCTTAGGGATGGCGTGGGGCAAAGACAAAGAACTTTTATCCTTATGGGTGGGGAGCGGGGCGAAGGGGCGCTATCTACCAAGGTTTTAGAGTTTCTAAATAAAAAAATGTGAGTGCAAGGAGGAAATACAATTTATGGATTTTCATGGGACAACAATATTAGGAGTAAAAAGAAACGGAAAAACAGTAATATGTGGTGATGGACAAGTAACAATGGGTGAAACAGTCTTTAAAGGCAACGCCAAAAAAGTGCGAAGATTGGGTGAAGGAAAAGTAATATCAGGTTTCGCTGGATCCGTAGCAGATGCCCTCGCTTTGTATGAAAGATTTGAAGGAAAGTATAAATCTTCACATGGTAATCTTATGAAAGCAGCTGTAGAACTGACAAAAGAATGGCGTATGGACAAAGCACTGAGAAGACTTGAAGCATTATTATTGGTTGCCGACAAAGAAAATATCTTTTTAATTTCTGGTAATGGCGAAGTTATGGAACCACAAGAAGATGCAATTGCAATAGGTTCCGGTGGACCTTATGCATACGCTGCAGCAATGGCTCTGTTAAGAAACACGGACTTAGATGCTGAGGAAATTGCAAAAAAAGCCATAAAAATAGCCGGTGAAATATGTATTTACACGAACGATAATATAACAATGGAGATTATAGAATGAGTGAACAGATTTTAGCTATTCCCACCATAAAAATTGTAGAAAAAATATCTTCGTTCAACAATAATTTTTTTAAAATAAAATTTAGCGATTTCGTAGAAATATTAGAAAGCGGTAATTTCCACGAAAGAGATGAAATAGAAAACGATTATAATTACAAACAAATCATACCTTATGTAGTGTTCAAAAACTACGAAGGCAAAGTTTTAGTTTTAAAAAGAACACAAAATCAAGGAGAAAAAAGGCTTCACAACAAAATATCAATAGGAATAGGGGGCCACATAAACAAAGGGGATAAGGGTATTACTATGGAACAAACCTTTTTCAACGGAATGGATCGTGAAATTAATGAAGAATTATGGATTACCAATTCATATAAATATGTTTACAAAGGAATAATCAACGATAACACTGAAGATGTATCCAAGGTTCATTTAGGTGTCCTTTTTGTCGGATTCATCGATTCTGCGAAGATTAAAGAAGAAGATAACTTTGAGAGCACATGGATGAAAAAAGAGGAAATCGTAAATTTAAAGGATGTGAATTTCGAAGGTTGGACAGAAATAGCTATAAATAACATGTAGAAAATTCTTATTAGACCAATTGTGAGGGCGGAGCCCTTCACCCACCAGAGTCCAAGGGACCGAAGGTTCCTTCCTTAAATGGGTGGGCTGCGGGGCGAAGGGGCGCTAAAGCATGTTCTAGAGTTTCTAAAAATAGTAAAAGTGCACATTAAGGAGGCATAAATTGTCGTTATGAACAATATCTACGGAGAAAATTCAGGTAAAGGTTTTGTCAAGGAAGTACCTTTATCTACATTTGCAAAGGCAGTAGAAAGTGCCATTTATAAAGCACCGCTAAGAGAAAACAACAAAGTTTGGTTAAGCGACTTATGGTTCATCACTTCTTTACCAGAAGACCTGATCAAAGAAGCTATATCCAAATATATTGAAGAAATTGATCTACCCGACGATGTTGAAGAGATATACGACGACGAAAAAAACAAAGTTCTTTGGAAAAAATAAATAAAAAGGGCGCTGTAATACTAATTAAAACAGGAGGGAAAAAGTGAAAGTTGATTTTCATACTCATTCAACAGGATCCGATGGGAGTAACACTCCTGATGAATTATTGAATCTGGCCTTAGAAAAAAATATAGAATATCTATCTATCACCGATCATGATACCCTTGATGGAATAAAAGCTATAGAAAACTTTCCAAATTTAAACAAGTTAAAATTCATTCCTGGAGTAGAAATAAGTGCAGAATTCCTGAACACTTTACACCTTTTAGGATACGGCTTTGATATCAAAAACAAAAGGTTAAATAAGGTTTTAGAAGACCTTCAAGAGTACAGAAAAAAAAGAAACGTTTTGATGATCGAAAACATGCAAAAACTTGGTTTTCAAATTTCACTTGAAGAACTAAAAGAAGAAGCAGGCGGAGAATTGATTGGTAGACCACATTTTGCTTCTTTAATGGTGAAAAAAAATTATGTAAGCAACAAACAAGAGGCTTTCGATAAGTATTTAAAGAAAGGTGCACCTCTTTACTTAGATAAAAAAAGGTTGGATCCAAAAGATGCAATATTGTTAATTAAAGAAGCTGGGGGTGTAGTTGTTTTAGCGCACCCTTATCAAACAAAACTCGATGAACAAAACCTAGACAATCTGATTAGAGAGTTAGTAGATTATGGATTAGACGGCATAGAAGCTTATTATTCCTTGCACACCAAAGAAATGATCGAAAGATATAAAACCCTTGCCAAAAAGTATGATTTGTTTATTACTGCTGGTTCGGATTATCATGGAACAAACAAAACAGGGATAGAAATGGGGATTAACATCAGCAAAGAAGAATTAGAACCTTTTTTAAATATTTTAAGGATGCTTTAAGATTTTCTACATATAATAGGGTTAGAAAACAATAACCCCCAATAAAATCCCCAACTTATCCCGCTTTATGCGGGGTTTTTTTTATAAAGAAATTTATTGAATGGAGGTATTTATGAAGAAAAAAAATCTTTTAATTCCGTTGTATGGTGTTTTCATGGGTATTTCTGATTCTATCCCTGGGGTTTCAGGGGCGACGATAGCTTTGATACTTGGCATTTATGAGAATTTCATATCTGCATGGTCTTTTGTTTTTACCAATTTATTTAATTTCAAAACTTTAACGAAAAGTCGGGAACTTAGATTTTTGATCATGTTGTACATAGGCGTTTTTCTTGGAATGTTCTCAACCTTGGGATTTATAGACTTTTTAATAAACAACTATCAAACAAGTGTCTTCTCTTTCTTTTCAGGTTTAATTATCGGTAGTATCTTTTTTTTGGGATCTGATCTATTTAAAAATGTTGATTTCAAAAATACCCATAAATCCAAATACGTTTCTTTTTTTATTTCAGCCGCTATTGGTTTTTTAGTTGCCTTCTATATTTCAGGGGCACAGTTTTTATTAGAGCAACACGGATTTTTAATAATCTTTTCGTCAGGATTTTTGGCTATTTCTGCCATGATCGTGCCGGGGATTTCCGGTGCCTACGTTCTATTACTTTTGAATCAGTATTCATACATAGTAAAAGCAGTTAATGATTTTAATTTCTCTGTGCTGATAACCTTTGTTTTAGGTATTGTGCTGGGATTGGCTTCTATGAGTAGATTACTGAAATGGGTATTGGATAAGTTTTACCTCGCTACAATGTTTTTTTTGATGGGACTGATGGTTGGAGGATTGAGGGCCCCCATTTCAAAAATAGAGAACTTTGTTAGCTTTTTAATATTTGGTTTAGTAGGAGCTACGGTAATTGTAATTATTGAAAGGTTTGGTAGAAACAATAGATAATTTTACTTTTTCCTCTTTCGCCGTTTCGGAATGCCAAAAGTTTGATCAATTTCAACCTCTTTCCCTAACTCTCTGTGAACTAGGGAAAGAGATTCCAACTTTATTTGATATTTTAACTTTTTATCAGACAAATAACTAGTAATCTGTCCAATATTCTCTTTATTAATATCTTCTACCGCTAAAGTTATATGTGGAAACCAATTATCTGGAGAATAATAATCGTTTAACTTTGACTCATTTACGTTGACCAAATTCCAAAGGTATTCGTGAAAGTTCAAAATTTCCTTTGTCGGTTTTACAGGGATGTACAATGTTAATTTTTTGCCGGTAAATAAGGCTACACCTTCCGTTTTTATGGTTAAGGAATCTAATTCTTTGGTCGCCTTTTTGAGTAACTTGTTTAAATCGTTAACTTTATACTCCTCAGCGACACTCCAAGTTATATGAGGGAAAGGCACGTTATTTTTTACCCATTTAATATCAAAATTCTTGTCCAATTCATTCCAAAGTTTTGTTATTTTGTTGTAAAAAGGCTGAGGTAAAATAGTTAAAAGAGACTGCACTGTTATCACCTTTTTTAGTGGGAGGTTTAAAGATGAGCTACAACAAAAAACGAATCGTGAAGTTTCTTATCTATTATTTCTCTATTTCTGTTGGAGTTCTTTTAATATTCTATTTTTGGTTCACAAAACTTTTTTGGTTTTCTCTAGTTACTTGGATTTTTGCCACATTTGGTGTTGTTTCAATTTCGTTTTTCACTTTTATGAACCTAAGAATCGTTGAACTTCAAAATGAATCAAAAGATGTAAATGATAAAAATAATAAAGATGAATAATAATATTTATCATTCTAAGCTCAATTCATCTTTTATTCGAACCATACCATCAATGGCTATTTTAAAGAAATCGTTCAATTCGATATCCAGCTTGGCTATTTCTTTTATTTTTTCTCTATCCGCTCCTCTTGCAAAAGCTTTATCTTTGAATTTCTTTTTTAACGATTTTACCGATAACTCGGCTATATCTTTGTTTGGTCTGACCAAAACAGCGGCAACGATAAGCCCAGAAAGTTGATCTGCAGCATATAGGGCTATCTCAATATCTTTTTCTAACTCTTTTTTTTCATTATGTGCCAATATAGCGTTTTTTACATCTTGATCAACCTCGTCTCCAAGCATTTCAACAGTTTTTAACGCATGATTATCTGGATCGTCTTTCGTTTCTTCATAATCCAGATCGTGTAGTAAACCGGTGATTTCCCATTTTTGCTCATCTTTGTTTAGATGTTTTGCTAATTCCTTCATAATGGCTCCTACGGCAAGAGAATGAGTGAACAAATTATCCGTTTTTAAGTTTTGCTTTAGTAACTCTAGGGCTTCTTCTCTAGTCAAAAAAATCACTCCTTATTCAAATTTATTAAAAGCAAATTTAAAGTAATAATAAAAGATTAATACAGTAAACAAAATAGCTCCAAAGATGATCCATAAACCGATTACCACGGGTGGTGTTGTGGTAAAAATTAATATCAAACAAGCAACTAAACCAAAAAATAACCAAAACATGATCTTCAGATTATGCCATATTTTATTTAATTTTTCTTTCAGTTTAGAATTTTGAAAAAGCAGATCGTCCAAAGTTTCTCTGTTTTCTTTATTTTGTTCTTCTAATAGTTTTATCCTATTCTCTAAGTCTTCAACATTATTCTTAGCCATCCTTTTTGAGTACCTCCTTTGAAGAAAAACGGATTTTTGTATTATTTTAAGTATTATACCACAATCTTTTAGAGTTCAAAGGTGTTTCGTGCAATAAATAAGCTTTGCTCAAACTTATTAACCGATCAATTAGTTGATTGGTGCATTTCTCAAATATACAAATTAGTTGTGCTCTATTTTTTAATAATTAAATAACTAGAAAAAATATGGTATAATTTAAGGACAAAAAGATAAAGAACTTTTATGCTTCTGGGCGGGCTACAGGGAAAAGGCAAAGAGCTTTTATCCTTATGGGCGAGCTGCGGGGCGAAGGGGCGCTAAAGCAGGTTTTAGAGTTTCTAAAGTCATTATAAATACTGCACCTAGGAGGGGATTTAATGAAAGGAATGATCGTTGAAACATGGCTGGAAACATGGAAAAATACATATGGAGAAGATTATGTGAATCAACTTTTAACTGAAATAGGAATTCCAGAAAACAAACATTTCTCTCCTTTCGAAGATTTAGAAGATTCTAAAGTGTTTAAACTTCTTGATTTAATAAGTAAATCAACGAATAAATCAAAAGAAGAGATCATGAAAGAATTGGGCAAAAAAAACATTTATACCTTCAAAAAATATTACCCCAATTTTTTCAAAAAAAAAGGACTTCTCTCATTTTTGTCAACCATGAATGATGTTCATAAATCATTGACAAGGAGAATAAAGGGGGCTAAACCTCCCGCCATTGAATTTGAAATCATCGATAGCAATTCCGCGTACCTTACCTATCGATCTTTCAGAGATATGAGATACTATTTCCTCGGGCTGTTGGAAGGTTCAGCTGAGGTTTTTGGAGAAAAAATTGAATATGAGATTGTTGATCAAGGAAGCACTGACAAAGGCAGCTTTCTAAAAATAAAGTTAGAGAGTGAGAAACCCTATGCAAAAATTAAGAAGGCAAGGTTTTTTGTAGCAATGAGTTTGTCATTAATGAAAATGTTTTTTACTTCACTTACCTTCTATACGATAATCATAGTCTTTTTATTATCTTGGCTTTTCACCTGGATTTTAGGAAACCATTGGTATACTTTTTTAATTACAGGTATTTTATCTGGAACGTTTATTTTTTCCATGGGTAATTATTTCAAACGATTATTTTCTTCTTCCACAGAAGGGTTACAAAATTTAAATAACCTCGAATATGATAAACCGGTACTATTAAAAGGAGAGAAACTGCTCGAAAAGCATTCTTTAGAAATTGATAGTTTGAGAAGCAATTTTAATGGAATTTTTATTCAGCTGACGGGGGATATAGAAGAAATAGAAACCTTTACAGGAAAAGTTGGAGAAAGAGCTGAGGAGATGAAGGAAATAAGTGACTCAATAGGAGAATTAGTTGAACAGGTTGCTGTAAGCTCAGAACAAATCGCTCAAGATGCCGAGTCCATATCAAATGTAGTTGAAGTAAATGTAAATACTATACAAAGTATCATATCCAGAGAAAATCAAATGGTAGACTCTTTGGAAAATGCAGTCAAAAGAATAAATGCTTCCTCTTCAAAAGTGGAAAATTCCTCAAAAGAAATAGAAAGTATGAGCGAAAGGTTCAATAATTTGGTAAAAGAAAGTGATAAGTTAGAAGAGGATACTCAAGAAATTCTTAAAGTCGTTGATACGGTGAAAGGTATTGCGGATCAAACTAATTTGTTAGCCTTAAATGCGGCAATAGAAGCATCAAGAGCAGGAGAAGCTGGCAGAGGATTCGCTGTAGTAGCTGACGAAATAAGAAATTTAGCAGAGGAAAGCAAAATAGCTGCTTCACAGATTGATAATATACTTAGCAGAATATCTTCAGGTATTGAGCTGTTAACCAAAACTGTTGAAAAAGAATTTAAATCAATGAAAGAAGGAGCTAATAATCTAAGAATTAGTTCTCAAGATAATAAAGAATCTGCAACTAATATAGAAAATATTTCCAAAGAAATCCGCGAAATTTTAGATGAATTAAGTAGCGAAGGGGTTAAATTGGAAGATTTAACAAAAAACACCCAAAACTTGTTAGCTATATCTGAAGAAGGTTCGGCTACTTCTGAAGAAATATCTACTTCCGTCAAAACGTTTGTAAATAACATAAAAGAAATCCTACAGAACATAAAAGAGGTGGAAGGATTTATTTCTTCCCTTAAAGAAAGCTTATCTAGTAATACGTGATCTTTTATTTCATAATTATTTTATTTTATTCATCTTTTTTTAAAACTTTCATGTTATAATTTACTTCGGATTGTGCTTTAAGGGTGTTATAGAATTTTTAGATGAAGAAATAATTTTAATGAAGGGGGTAGATAACTTTGGTAGAAAGACAAATGACGAGGCAGTTTTTGGAAGATGCCTTTTGTGGTGAATCTAAGGCACACATGAGGTATTTGATTTTCTCTGCTGAGGCCGAAGAAAAAGGGTTGAAAAATCTTTCCAGGATGTGGAAAGCTATTGCTCATGCTGAGTTTGTTCACGCGAGGAACCATTACAGAGCTTTGGGTTATATAGGATCAACAGAAGATAACTTACAACAGTGTATAGACGGGGAAACCTTTGAAATTGAAGAAATGTATCCCGTGTACAATAATGCAGCTAACTTTCAAGAAGAAAACGAAGCGGTAAGGACCACTCATTTTGCCTTGGAAGCAGAAAAGATACATGCCGAGTGGTACAAAAATGCAAAAAAGGTTGCAGAACAGGGTAAAGATGTGGAAGTTGGTAAAATCTTCATATGTGATGTCTGTGGTTATACCGTAGAAGGAGAAGCACCAGAAAAATGTCCTGTTTGCGGAGCTCCAAGAAGCAAATTTGTAGAATTCTAATTAAATTTTTTAAGAAAGGGGATGATTCTTTGTGTTAGGTGACGTAATTAAGATTAAAGATTTCAAAAATGAAAAACATGTTCCTACAATCGATTGTCCAGACAATGTTCAACCTAACGAGGAGTTTGAAGTTGATGTACAGGTTGGTAAGGAGATTAAACATCCAAACACAGTAGAGCACCATATTGAGTGGATAGATCTTTTTATACAATACGATGATGATCCAAATACCGTACATGTAGGCAGATATATGTTCGGACCTGTTGTGGGGGAACCTCATGTAAAAGCAAAAATAAAGTTAGCAAAATCAGGAACATTGATTGCACTCTCTCATTGTAATATTCATGGACTTTGGGAAAACACCAAAAAGGTTTCTGTAGTTTGATTTTAGAAAATATTAAATAGGGGTTGATAAGAATGAAAAAATATAGATGCACTATTTGTGGTTATATATACGATCCAGAAGTAGGAGATCCAGATAACGGCGTAGAACCTGGAACTTCTTTTGAAGATTTACCGGATGATTGGACTTGCCCCGTTTGTGGTGCTGCTAAAGAAGACTTTGAACTACTCGAAGAATAAAAAAGGCGGGATGTTAATCCCGCTTTTTTAATAATTCTCCAGCAGCTTTTCTTATTTCTAAATTTTCATCATCTTTTGAGTCAACTATGACCGTATCTCCTTCTTTTATAGTATCTTCGATGATCATATTTGCCAAAGGTGATTCGATTTTTCTTTCTATAACCCTTCTCAACGGTCTGGCTCCATAAACTGGGTCGAATCCTTCTTTTGCTATAACGTCCTTCGCTGCTTCAGTTATTTGAATGCTGATATGCTTTTCTTTCAACCTTCCTTCTAACCTTGAAATCATTATATCGACTATTCTCTTTATCTGAGAGATACTCAAAGGTTTGAATACTATAATATCGTCCAGCCTGTTAATAAATTCGGGTCTAAAGGCCATTTTTACCTGGCTCATAATTTCATTTTTTGTGTTTTCATAAGATTCTTCTTCTGTTTCTCCAACAAAACCAACACTTTTTTTGGTTTTATTTAAGAACTCTGAACCTAAGTTAGAAGTTAATATTATGATGGTATTACTGAAATTTACGGTTCTACCTTGAGAATCTGTTAACCTTCCATCGTCTAAGATCTGTAACAATATGTTGAATACATCGGGATGAGCTTTTTCAACTTCATCGAATAATACTACTGAATAGGGCCGTCTCCTGATTATCTCTGTTAATTGCCCACCTTGTTCGTAACCTACGTATCCTGGTGCCGCACCTACTAACCTAGAAACGTTGAATTTTTCCATGTATTCACTCATATCTATCCTGACCAGTGCATCTTCGGTTCCAAAGAGTATTTCAGCCAATGTTCTGGCTAATTCGGTTTTTCCAACACCAGTTGGTCCAAGAAACAAGAAAGAACCAACCGGCTTTTTAGGATCTTTCAATCCTGCTCTGGCCTTTTTAATATGATCTGCTACGGTGTTAACCGCTTCTTCTTGGTCAACTAGCCTGGTGTGTATTTCATTTTCAAGATTGGCGAGTCTCTTCTTTTCATCTTCAACCATTCGTGTAACAGGGATACCCGTCCATTCTTGTACCAACGAGGCTATTATATCTTCATCTACTACATTGCTTATTTCACTTTGTACTCGTTTGGCAGCTTTTTGTGCTTTTTCTAATTCCTTTTGAAGATCAAAATATTCTGCCTTTTTTTGAGACGCTTCTTCGTATTTCTCCTCTAAGGTTAGTTTATTAATCTCTTCCTCTAATTTTGACATTTTCTTTTCCAATTCTCTAATTTTTTCTGGTTTGGCTGAGTTTCTAAGCTTTACTCGCGCACATGCTTCATCTATCAAATCTATGGCTTTATCTGGTAAAAATCTGTCATTAATATACCTATGAGAAAGATTTACTGCTCCAATTAAAGCTTCATCCAATATTTCGACCTTGTGATGCTTTTCGTACGTTTCTTTTATACCTTTAAGTATTTCAATAGCCTGTTCAGGGGTAGGTTCTTGTATATACACTGGTTGAAACCTTCTCGCTAAGGCTTTGTCCTTTTCAATGTATTTTTTATATTCTTCATACGTTGTTGCTCCAATAACCTTTATTTCACCTCTAGCTAAGGCTGGTTTCAAAATATTTGCTGCATCCATTGCATTTCCTTCAGCCACTCCAGCACCTATTATATTGTGCAGTTCATCGATAAAAAGAATAATTTCATCGCTTTTATCTTTTACTGTATCGACGACTGATTTAAGCCTTTCTTCAAACTCACCTCTAAATTTTGAACCCGCCAGTAAAGCAGCCATGTCTAACTGTAAAATTTTCTTATTTTTTAGATAAGAAGGAGGATTTTCTTCTACTATCATTTGTGCTAAACCTTCCACTACAGCGGTTTTACCAACCCCAGCGTCACCAACTAAAACTGGGTTATTTTTGGATTTTCTGGATAATATTTCCACCATTCTATTTATTTCTTTTTCTCTTCCAATGACAGGGGTAAGTTTTCCTTTTTTAGCCTCTTTGGTTAAATCAATAGTGAATTTTTTCAAAGGATCGCCCGCCCCTGATTCTATTTCTTCGTCTCCGTTTTCTAACATTTCTTGTAGCTGTTCTCTAATCAAAGCCTCTGAAGTATAAGCGGACAACAGTTTGGACGCGTAAGATGTACCTTCCATTAAAATTCCTAATAATAAGGCTAGTAAAGGAATCTTTTTAAATCCCATCTTGTCGGCTTCTGATTTAGCTATTTGTAAAGCGTTTGCTAAACTAGTTGATAGATATATACCTTGTGCACCACCATAAGACATGGAGTAATATACTCCCATTTCTTCAGATAAAGCTTCTTCAAGCTTGATTTTTATAGAATTAATATTGGCACCTTGAAGAGCTTTTTTCACATTTTCATCTTCAACATTTAAAATTGCTAACAATAAATGCTCAGGTTTAAGAATATTCCCTCCTGAATAACCTAGAACATTTTGAGCTTGTTGAAATGCTTTCAAAGATTTTTCAGTGAAATCATTCGGATTGAATCTCATTATGTCACCTCCAACTATTTTACGTAATAAATTATTTTATCACTCGTAACTTTTAACTGCTAATTCTATTTTCATTATATCCTTTTCAATGTAAAATGTCAAGAAAAAATTTTAAATTTCTGTTTTAATTGAATTTCTTTTATAAAATTGCTCAATATATAGATCACTTGTCATTAGGCAATTATTCCATTATTGAATTCACAATATATTTTTATCCTATTTTTAAGCATTTTAGTGTTATAATTAAAATGAAAAAGATAACACATCGGAGTGTGGAATTTATGATGAACGATATTTTAAATATTATATACAATGATGATCCTCAACATCTTTTAAAATCAGTTTTTAAGGAAGTATCTTCCCAATTGAAAGAAACGATTGGTAAAGATAATATAATGTTTATCTATCAATCAAGCAGAGAGGTTTTTAAAGCTTTAGCTTCTACAATTGATAAGTTTGAGAATGTAAAAATATATGTACGTGGAAACGAAGAGTTAAAAACCAAAATTTTTTCAAATGAAATCGTATCGATGAATCTACAAGATGATACTTTACAGGAAAATTCAAACAGCATCGATAAAAAAGAAATATTTTTATATCCAATTTTTTCGGAAGAGTCCTTAATCGCAGCCGTCGGATTATTTGATAATAAAATTGATAAGGATACTTTCGACCAACAATTTTATTATTACGTGGCATTGATTAACTTGATTATAGAAAAACTGAGAATTAAAGATTTGGAAGACAAAGTAATTTTAATGGAAGAACTCACCGACATTATAGAAGAAATTACACAAGAAGATGTAATAATTAATAATGTATTGAAACTTCTAAAAGATTCACTATCTGCAGAAGGCATAGTTTTCTGGGAACTTCAAGAAAATACGCTGGAGCTTAAATATAAGCTAGGTATAGATGAAAACTCAATCATCAGTAAAAATATTACTTTAGAAAATACCCTCGAAGGTAAAGCTATAAAAGAGAGAAGAAGTTTTATGATTGTTGGACGAGAAAACTTTCAAAATTATTTTATCCCTTTTAAAATAGATCTCAAATCTTCTATTTATTCTGTTATAGAACAAAATAATGAAGTTTATGGTGTTTTAAGTGTTTATAACAGAGAAGAAGAATACTCATTTAGAACTTACAAAAATTTTGATGAAGCGGATTTCCACGTTTTTTCTGATACCGCTAAAAGGTTAGCCTTTTCTATTCACAGAATAAATTTATATAACAAACTTCAAAATGAAGTTAGTAAGTTGACCGACCTGAAAAAGAGTTATGAGCAACTTATTGAAAAACAAAAAGAACACTTAGATATGATGAATGCGTTGGACAAGATATCTCAAGCTATGAGATCTGTTTACGATAAGAATTTAGCAATAAAAATAATGCTTTTAGGCTTAACTTCGGGAAGAGGGCTTAAATTTAACAGGGCTCTTTATTTAGAAAAAGACAAGGTTAGGGGATTCCTAGTCCCAAAAATATGGGTTGGTCCAGATACAGAAGAAGATGCTAACGAGATTTGGAAAGAGGCTAACATTCAGGCTTTAAAATATGGAAACGTCGTTCAATACCTGAAAGAAGAAGCCGTCAAAATACCCACAAATAATAAACTAATTCATAGTTTACAAAACAAAGTTTTAGCATATAAAGGACACCCTATTTTAGAAAGAGTAGTTGAAAAAAAGCAGGTGTTACATATTGTTCCTCAAATGTTGGAAATTAAATGGGAAGATTTAGAAGATATATACGATATAGTTAAAATAAATGAGTTTCTAATTTTTCCAGTTGCTGGGATGGTTGAAACTAAGGGTGTAGTTATAGTCGATAACAAAATAAACAAAAAACCCATCACCAGTATAGAAATTGAAATTGTAAAATTATTTAAAGATAATATAGGATTAGCTTTAGAAATGATAGAAAATTATCAAGAATTAAAAGAAAAAACGTTGCGATTAGAAGAACAGAAAGATTTGATGGATTACTATAGGAGGTTTAAAGACAATATCTTACAAAATTTAGCTGTCGCAATTGTTGTGGTTGATAGAAATGGAAAAATAAACGAATGGAACAGAAAAGCAGAAAATTTTTTCTCCCGACCAAGAGAAACCATGATCGGAACAGCTATTCAAGGTATAACAGATATAATAGGGGAAGAAATAATTGAAAAAATTAAAACCATTTATGAAACTAGAAATAATATCAAATTAAAAAATTATGAAGTAAAACTTTCCAATACAAAGAAAATTTTTGATATTCAATTATCTCCTTTGAGAAATGAAGATTTAGGAGTTATCGAAGGTGTTATAATTGTTTTTGATGATGTGACTGAACTGTACAACCTTCAAAAAGAAATGGAAAAGCGAGAAAGACTTGCTGCCATGGGAGAAATGACCGCTAGAATAGCTCATGAAGTGAGAAATCCTATTACGGTTATCGGCGGATTTTTAAACAGAATAGCTAAAATGAATAAAATGGATGATATTCAAAAATACACTCAAATTATTAAAAAAGAACTCTCTAGGCTTGAACATATAGTAAATGAAATCTTAGAATACTCTAGAGGAGGTAAAATTAACCAGATTGAAGAAGTCAATTTAATAGAAATCATACGCGAAATAATGTTGATGTATGAAGATTTTATACAACAAAAACACGTTATGGTGAACACTGATTGGTTAAAGGAAGAGATCGTAATAAAAGTAGATAAAGATAAAATAAAACAAGTATTGTTGAATTTAATAAAAAACGCTTTAGAGAGTGTTAATAATAATGGAAAAATTGATATAAAAGTTGGATTTACTGATGAAAATAGAGTTTTTTTCGAAATAACCAATGATGGACCACCCATACCACCAGAAATTAAAGAAAAATTATTCACCCCTTTTCTTACAACAAAAAGTAACGGTACGGGACTGGGTTTAGCCATTTGTAAAAAAATAATAGAAGAAGAACACAAAGGTAAAATTTATTTGGTAAAATCTGACGATACTGGAACTTCTTTCAGATTTGAAATTCCAACAGGTGAAGAGTAAATTATTATATAATTTAGACTTTATGGGCCGAGGGGTAAAAGACAAAGAACCTTTATCCTTATGGGCGGGCTGCGGGGCGAAGGGGCGCTAAATCGGATTCGATATTACTTACATAGACACTTTAGAAATAAAGTAATTTTCAAAAATTAGATTTAGATTTTTAAAAGGTTACAGGGCGAAGCCCTCTCCCACCCATCTGGGCGATGTGAGGGAAAAGATAAAACTTTCTAGGAGGGGTTAAGTTGTCTAAAGTACTAATAGTGGATGATGAAGAGAACATAAGAACTTTAATAAAAGAAGAATTGGAAGAATCTGGTTATGAAGTTATTGCGGTAAGCAATGCAAAAGATGCACTGGAAACGTTAGAAAGCGATAAAGATATAGATATCATATGCACCGATATCGAAATGCCTGATGTAAATGGTTTAGAACTCGCAAGTGAAATCAGAAAAAGGTATCCAAATAAAAAAATAATATTTCTCACAGCCTACTCACATTATAAAAGTGAGATGGCATCATGGGCAGCAGATGCTTACGTTGTAAAATCAATGGATTTAACTGAAATAAAAGATACTATCGAAAATCTTTTAAAAATTCAATAATATTTTATCGGAGGTGCGCGTTTTGGATTACAAAGATACAATCAATCTTCCAAAGACATCATTCAAGATGAAGGCAAATCTGAAAGAAAAGGAGCCTCAGATTCTTCGAAAATGGGATAATTTAAATATTGCCTACTATCTCAGGAACAAAAGAATAGGGAGGAAAAAGTTTGTTTTACATGATGGTCCACCGTATGCCAACGGAGATATTCATATGGGGACCGCTCTTAATAAGGTTTTAAAAGATATAGTCTTAAAATACAAAACATTGAGAGGTTTTGATGCACCTTATGTTCCCGGCTGGGATACACATGGTCTTCCTATAGAACATAATGTAACTACTAAACTTGGAGATAAGGTAAACACGTTGAATAAGTCGGAAATTCGAAAATTATGTGAAGATTACGCTATGAAGTTCGTAGACGTTCAACGAGAAAGCTTTAAAAGGTTGGGGGTAGTGGGTTTTTGGGATAAACCCTATTTAACTTTGAATCCAGAATATGAAGCCAAGGTTTTAGAGATCGTTCGTACTTTAGTTGACGCTGGCAACATCTATAGGGGCACAAAACCGATATATTGGTGTACAGAATGTCAAACCGCTCTAGCAGAAGCGGAAGTTGAATACCACGATCATACATCGGACTCAATTTATGTAAAGTTCCCTCTAGTTGGAGAAAATAATACATACGTGATCATATGGACAACAACACCTTGGACCTTACCAGCGAACGTAGCTATTGCTGTGCACCCTAATTTTGATTACGCAAAAGTGGAAGTTAGAAACGAATATTGGATAATGGCTAAAGAATTGGTTGATAAAACTATGAAAGAAGCCGGAATAGATGATTATAAAATAATCGATACGTTTAAAGGATCAACATTAGATGGGGAAAAAGCTAGACACCCTTTTATGGAGAGAGACAGCCTTTTAGTACTTGCAGATTACGTTACTTTGGAAGAAGGTACCGGATGTGTTCACACTGCCCCAGGGCATGGGATGGAAGATTATATAACAGGTACAAAGTACAATCTTCAAGTAATATCTCCAGTAGATAGTCAGGGATATTTCACCAACGAAGCTGGAAAGTATAAAGGGATGAAAATTTGGGAAGCAAACAAAGAAATCATAAAAGATCTAAAAGAAAACGGATTTCTCGTTCAATCAGGAAAGTTAACTCATTCCTATCCACATTGTTGGCGTTGTAAAAATCCTGTTATCTTTAGAGCCACTCCTCAATGGTTTATAGACCTTGAAAAAAACAACTATCGTGAAAAGGTATTAGAAGAGATAAAAAAAGTAAATTGGATTCCAAAGTGGGGAGAAAATAGAATCTCATCTATGGTGAGAGAGAGACCTGACTGGGTAATTTCAAGACAGCGTGCATGGGGAATCCCCATACCAGCTATTAAATGTGAGGATTGTGGTGAGACAATTTTAGACAGTAAAATTTTAGACCACGTTATCGAAATTATAAAAAAAGAAGGGAGTAATGCGTGGTTTGAAAAAGAAGCGAAAGAACTTCTACCGAATGATTACAGGTGCCCTAAATGTGGTGGTTCCACTTTCAAAAAGGAAGAAGATATCTTAGATGTTTGGATCGATTCCGGATCTTCTTTTGAGGCGGTTGCAAATTCTCGTGAAGAATTAAAAAAATTCCCTGTAGACTTATATCTTGAAGGAAGCGATCAACATCGAGGCTGGTTCCAAAGTTCTATATTCTTAGCTGTAGCAAAACATGGAATAGCCCCTTATTCATCTGTTTTGACTCATGGCTTTATAAAAGACGATGAAGGAAAGAAAATGTCTAAATCCTTGGGGAACGTAGTCAATCCAAAAGACATTATCAACAAATATGGAGCGGATATATTAAGATTATGGGTTGCATCGGCGGATTACAGAATGGATATAAAAATATCTTACAATATCTTAGAACAACAGGTTGAAACCTACCGTAAACTTAGAAATACTATAAGATTTTTGCTGGGTAATATAAATGATTTCAATCCTGATGAAGATTATGTGGATTATGAAGAGATGTTAGAAATAGACCAATGGGCCATGATGAAGTTACATAATTTGATAAAAAATGTCACTAAAGCGTATGACAACTACGAATTTTACAAAGTGCATTACCTTATAAACAACTTTTGCACTATAGATATGAGTGCTACTTACTTGGATATAATAAAAGATAGAATATACGTAGAAGGGAAAAAATCTAAACTCAGAAGATCGGCTCAAACCGTTTTATATGAAACCGCTGTGGCATTAAATAAGATGATTTCACCCATATTACCTTTTACAGCTGAAGAAGTTTACGATCATCTCAATTATTCAAACAAACATGAAACCATATTCGCTGAACTATGGCCCGAATACAAAGAAGATTTTCTCAATGAAGAATTAGAAGAAAAGTGGGATAAAATTTTTGGTTTGAGAGAAGATGTTTTAAAGGCACTTGAAGAGAAAAGAAAAGAAAAATCTTTGGGAAATTCTCTAGATGCCAAGGTTATCGTTAACCTAAAAGACGATACCTTAAGGCAAATTTTATCTCAATACGATAATAACTCGATAGCTGATCTATTGATAGTATCTCAATTTGAATTTGGTAATGTCGATGATGGATTTGAGGGAAGGTACGCTACAATTAAAGTCGCCAAAGCAGAAGGGAAAAAATGTGAAAGATGTTGGAAAGTGGATCCTAATACGGGAAAAGACCCTGATTTTCCAGGTGTTTGTCCGAGATGCGCAAGAGTACTAAAAGAAGAAATAAATGCATAAATTCTAGGATGTGCTGCATGGCAAAGGAACACAAAAACAATGTTTAGAAATTCTAAAAGCAGTATGCTAAGGTAGGTGAGGGGGTACATCATGAAGCTTTTTTTTGGAAAAAAGGAAGAAAAAGTAATAAAACTTTTTTCTAAACATTTAGAAAAAGTCGAAGAAGGAGTAAACTTTCTCACAGAATTAGTAGAATTGTATGTAACGAATGATATGGAAAAATCTGAAGAATTGTCAAAACAAATATCTAAGATAGAAAGCGAAGCTGACACATTAAGAAGAAAAACTGAAAGTGAAATGTATGAAGGAGCCTTTTTGCCAAATTTTAGAGGAGAGCTTTTAGAATTAATAGAAGCAGTTGATAAGGTTATGAATAAAACACAAACCGTTTCAGAAATCTTGGTTTTTCAAAAGCCAAAAATCCCCAAGGATTTTAGAGAAAATTTTTTAGAACAATGTGGATTGGTAAAGAAAACCTATAAATTCTTGAAAAAGTCTATAGAAAACGTATTCGAAAATATAGAAAAAAGTGGTGAATATATTCAAAAAGTTGAATTACACGAACATGAAGAAGATATCTTAGAGAAAGATTTAATAAGAAGATTGTTTGAAATAGATAATCTTGAATTATCCGAAAAATTGCAGTTAAAAGATCTTTTTTTACAAATAGGAGATATCGCTGATAGGGCTGAAGATGCTTCTGATAAATTAGAAATTATAGTCTTAAAAAGAAATATTAAATAAAAATATCGCTGGTCGAAAAAACCAGCGATATTTTATACCAAGGTCGTTATTATTACATAAAGTTCATTATAGCAAAGGATAAACCTGCGGAAATTACCACCGAGATAATAATATCTAAGAAGTTCACTCCTCCACCAGCACCTTCAGCTATTTGTTTTACATCTGTGACCTCTTGAGATAGCTGGTTGACACTGCTTTGAACGGTTTGTAAGTTTTGTGATAATTCAGAAATAGATTCGGAATTGTTACTTAATTGAACACTCAATTCGTCAGTATCGTTTTTTAACGAGGTAAAATCAGTTTTATCAACTTTAGAATCTATCTTCGAATTCAAGTTAGCCGTTAAAGCGTTTAATCTCTCCAAATCTTGGTTGACACTAGAAAAAGAGTTTTCTAAAGTACCAACTGAATTCTTTAACGACTGTATTTCTTGATCGTAATTAGCCACCGTTTGAGAAAGATTTTGATAATTACTATTCAGACTTTCAACGGTGTTTTCCAAACTGGTAACTCTGCTATCTAAGTTCCTAATGTCAGTTTCACTTACAGCAGGCACGGATATGGCGTTAACCGTTCTTTCTAATTCATCTATCTTTGTGGTAGCATAACCAAGCAACTCATAAGAATTCTGTAGTTCCTTCACCGAACTATCCAACCTCGAAACGGAGCTCTGAAGACTAGAAAGATCACTTGTAACAGAGTTTAATTTTGTTTGAAGTTGTTGTAATTCTGATGATGAAACCCCTTGTGGTACAGATAAACTACTTACAGTCTTTTCCAGATTTGCTAAATTTTGGGCTAAAGGTTCAACCATGCTTTGTTCAACGTAATCAATCGTTCTGGACAAGGCGACAGTCAGTTGATACCTGTTCATGTTTTCTAATCCTTTAAAAGTACCATCGGGGTAACCCTCAATTATGCCAATACTAGAAAGTCTTTCAACTGCGTCATAGGCCCAGTGATTGATGGGAACATCTTTAAAAGATTGCGAAAATACTCCTAAAGCCAAAAATAAAAATAGAAACACAATACCTACCTTTTTCACTACACACACCTCCTGAATTTTAAAATTTTAAGCATTTTTGCTGCTATCGATTTTATTTTATCACAAAAAGTGGTAAAATAAGATGAAAAAATATTGGAGGTGTTATTTTTGTTCCAAAAAAGAACTCACACTTGTGGGGAATTAAACGAAAACGATATAGATAAGATCGTTGTTTTAAACGGCTGGATAGATAGGATTCGTGATTTAGGAGGAATAATCTTTGTTTTGATAAGAGATAGATACGGTAAAACTCAGGCGGTTTTTGATTCAAGCGATAACAATACGCTTTATCAAAAAGCCTTAAAATTAAAAAATGAATACGTTGTTTCTATTCAAGGAAAAGTTAGACCACGTCCTGAAAAAGATAGAAACCTAAATATGTTTACTGGGGATATTGAAATACTTGCAACAAATTTAGAAATACTTTCTGAATCTGAAACACCGCCAATATACGTCAACATAGAAGAGGATATTTCAGAAAATTTGAGGTTAAAATATAGATATTTGGACTTGAGAAAAGAACGAATGCAAAAGAACATAATAGTTAGACACAAGGTTATGAAAAGCACAAGAGATACGCTAAGCGCTGAAGGTTTCTTGGAAATTGATACCCCTTACTTAACAAAATCAACACCAGAAGGTGCAAGAGATTTTTTGGTTCCTTCTAGATTAAGACCAGGCAATTTTTACGCCTTGCCTCAATCTCCACAACTTTTCAAACAACTACTGATGGTATCAGGTTTTGATAAATATTTTCAAATAGCTCGCTGTTTTAGAGATGAAGATTTTAGAGCTGATAGACAACCCGAATTCACACAGATTGATATAGAGCAATCTTTTGTTGAAAAAGAGGATATATTTGCATTAACTGAAAAATTAATTAAAGAAATATTCAAAAAGTCTATAAATTACAAAGGATTAGAGACCCCCTTTCCAAAATACACCTATGATGAAGTGATACAAAAATATGGTTCAGATAAACCTGATATACGGTATGGTATGGAATTTATCGACCTAACAGCATATTTTCAAAATACAGAAACTAATTTTATAAAAAATGGGATAGATAAAGGTCTTATATTAAAAGGTTTTGTTGTCCCTGATAGGGCTGACAATTTTTCCAGAAAAAAATTTGATAACCTCACAGAGTTCGCAAAAGAACAAGGAAGCTCTGGTTTGATATGGATCGCTTTTGACAAGGAAATAAGATCAAATATAAAAAAAGCTGCAGCTAAAGAGATTAATATCTTAGTAGAACGTGGTATAATGAAAGAAGGTGACGTTTTATTCGCTATTTTAGAAGAAACAGATAAAATAGACCAGATTTTAGGACAATTGAGGATAAAAATGATCAAAGAAGAGTTCGAAAAAAAATCTGGGTTCAGTATAATTTGGGTTACTGATTTTCCAATGTTTTCTTGGAATGAGGAAGAGCAAAGAATCGTAGCAGAGCATCACCCCTTTACTATGCCCAATTTAGATGATTTAGCTAAATACGAGAATAAAGACCCTTTAAAAATCAAATCTCAATCTTATGATCTTGTAATAAATGGTTATGAAATCGCAAGTGGTAGCATTAGGATACACAAAAAAGATGTACAAGAAAAGGTGTTTGATGTTTTAGGCTTGAGTAAAGAAGAGGCACAAGAGAAATTTGGCTTCTTATTAGAAGCTTTTAAATATGGTGCTCCTCCTCACGGAGGTATAGCAATTGGAATGGATAGATTGGTGAGCATACTGGTAGGAGAAGAATCCATAAAAGAGGTTATTGCATTCCCAAAAACAGCTTCTGGGACCGATCCCATGACCAATGCTCCATCAGAAGTCAGCGAAAAACAATTGGAAGAATTACACCTCGCTTTGAAAAAAATAAACGAGAGTGAGAAGCAAAATGACTCAAAAAGCTAAAAAAATAAAAATTGCTATAGATGGCCCGGCAGGATCAGGAAAATCTACGATCGCAGAAAAATTAGCTAATATACTAAAGATAAATTATCTAAATAGTGGAGCTTTATACAGAATTATTGGTTATTACCTAAATGAACAAAAGATGGACCCAAAAGATTCAAAAAATATAGAAAATATTTTAGAAAAACTTAACATTGAAATAAAAAACAACCGTTACTTTTTAGACGGAGTAGATGTGACCACCACCATTAAAGATTCAAAAATCGGTGATTTAGCTTCCCTTTATTCCCAGAATAATATTGTCAGAAAAAAAGTTAATGAGATAATAAAACAAATTGCCGAAAAAGTCAGTATAGTGGTTGATGGAAGAGATATAGGAACTGTAGTTCTCCCCGATAGCGATATTAAAATCTATCTAACCGCTTCTTTAGAAGAAAGAGCTAAAAGAAGATGGAATGAGGAAAAAGGGGAAGAAGCAAATATTTCTTTCAACGATATACTGGAAGAAATAAAAAGTAGGGATTACAATGATTCAAACCGTTCAATAGCTCCACTAAAACCGGCGCGAGATGCGATAATTATAGATACTACTAATCTGTCCATAGAAGAAGTCTTGCAAAAAATACTAAAAATTGTCGAAGAGAGTGGTATTTATGGAGATTAATGTAGCGAAAAGAACCGGTTTTTGCTCAGGTGTTCAACAAGCGTACAATGAAGTTAAAAACTCCATTGTTGACAAAAATAAAATTTATATTTACGGTGAGTTGGTACACAATAAAAAGGTAATAGAAGAATTAAATAGAGCAGGTGCAATAACTATAAAAGGATTAGATGATATACCCGAAGATTCCATAAACGAAACGGTAATTATAAGAGCCCATGGTATTTCAAAGGCTGAGAAAGAACTTTTAGAAGAACGATTCTCTAAAGTTATTGACATGACTTGCCCAATAGTTACAAATTTAGTAAAATACGTAGGGAACAAACAAAAAGAAGGATTCTTTGTTGTCGTGTATGGAAAACCTGATCATCCAGAGATACTTGGGCTTAAAGGAAATGTAGATGAGAATAAATTGTTAATAACACTTTCTCCAGTGAAAATATCTCAAAGGAAGATATTGATAGTGTCACAAACAACCATGGGCGAAGAAGAATACAAAAATTTTATAGTCAGTATACTTACTATTAATTCTTTTACGGAGGTGTTGATAAGAGATACTATTTGTTCTGAAACTGTCTTAAGGGAAAAGGAAACACTAGAACTTTCTCAAAAAAGCACGTTAATGTTAGTTATAGGCGGAAAAAACAGTTCCAATACTCAAAAATTGTATCGTATTTCAAAGAAATATTGTAAAAGGACATACCATATCGAATCTCTTGAAGAACTTAAGGAAATAGTTATCTCTTCACAAGACAAAATAGGAATAGTTACTGGTTCATCCACACCAACATCCCAGTTAAACAAAGTGTTGGAGTATCTAAGCCAAAAGAAGGAGGATCTTTCATAATGGAGGAAAAAACTTTTGAAAAACTTTTGAACGAACAAGAGATAAACGAAGTAAAAAAAGGAAAAATAATTGAAGGAAAGGTATTTGAAATAAATAGCGATGGTATATGGGTTGCTTTAGAAGGTGCAACAGGAGATGTATTTGTAAGTCAAGGAGAACTCATAAAACCACTTCAAGAATATCAAGAAGGTCAAAAGATAGTAGTAGAAATAACTAAAACAAATGATGCTGAAGGATTAAACTTTGCCTCTGAAAAAAGGGCTGTTTGGAACGAAACTTTGAACAAGATAAAAGAAGGAGAGAATTATCCGATTATTTTTAAAAACAAGCTAAAAAAAGGCTACAGCGTACTGATCGAAGGTATTGTCAACGCATTTCTTCCCGGTTCACTATCTTTATTAAGACCCAAAGATGATTTACCTGAAGGAGAAAAAATGGCCAAAGTTATTTCTAAAAATGGAAAAAACATAGTCGTATCAAGAAGAGATTATGTTGAAGAAAAAATTAGCCAAACTTTCAATGAATATGAAGAAGGAATGGTAATCGATGGTGTTGTAGAGGATATAAAAAATTTTGGTGCCTTTGTAAAATTGACCGATCATCTGAACGGCCTCATACCAGCAAGTGAGGTTAGCTGGGACGAAAAGATCTCAATAAAAGATTATCTAAAAGTGGGTCAAAAAGTTAAAGCACTGATAATAAAATTGGACAGGGAGAAAAAAAGAATTTCACTATCACTTAAACGCATGAAAGAAGATCCCTGGAAAACAGTGGACGAAAAGTATCCTGTAGGAAGCATTGTTCAAGGTTCTGTGACCAACATATTACCTTTTGGTTTTACCGTTAAGATTGACGAAGGTTTAGAAGGTTTGGTTCATGAAACGGAAGTATTTTGGGGTAGGAAGGGTAGGATAAGCGATGTAGTAAAAGTTGGAGACGATGTTCAAGTTAAAATATTGAATGTAGACAAAGAGAATAAAAAGATTAATCTAAGTTATAAGCAAGTTTTAGGAGATCCATGGGAAACCCTAGAAAAAACGTACAATGAGGGAAACATTGTTACAGGAACCGTCGAAAAGGTTCTAGATAACGGAGCAATTATAAAAATAGATGAAGGGATCACTGGATTTTTACACGTTTCAGAACTTTCATGGGATTTTGTAGACGATATTTCTACGGTTCTTCAGGAAAAACAAAAGATCAAAGTAAAAATAATAAAAATAGACAAGAATAACAGAAAGATGAGACTATCAGTTAGAGAAACAAAAGAAAATCCTTGGAAAAAGGCTTCACAGGAGATAAAACCTGGTGATACTGTTAAAGGAAAAATAATCCGTTTTTTAAATAAAGGGGCAATAGTACTCATCGATGATTACGAAGTAGAGGCTTATCTACCTGCAAGCAAGGCTTCTACAAATTCAAAAAGTCTCGAGGAAACATATAGGATTGGAGATCAAATAGAAGCAAAAGTCTTAGAGATCGGTCTTGAAAATGAATTTAAAAGAGGAAATATGATTATAAGTGTAACACATCTAGAAGAAGAAAGAGAAAAAGAAGAAGCGCTAAAAATAATGAATGAAATGAACGAAGAGTAAATAGCTTCAATGAAAAACAAGAGGTGGAATAACATGCAAAACCCGACGATTCTCATAATTGGAAAACCAAATGTGGGAAAATCAACATTATTCAACAGAATGATAGGTGAAAGAAAATCAATAGTTCACGATATGCCCGGTGTAACGAGGGATAATATATTCGCCACAATCCAATGGGACGATGTATCTTTTACAATGGTTGATACGTGTGGTATATTCGAACAACCGGAAGATAATATAGAAGAAAGACAGAAAAAAATAATTTTTGAAAGTTTAAAAGACGTATCTTTGGTAATATTTGTAATCGATGGAAAGATTGGACTTACCTCAGAAGACTATCATATTGCAGACTACTTAAGAAAGTCCAATTCAAAGGTTATATTAGTTGTTAACAAGGCAGAGAATTTCGAAAAATACGAGCTGGAGGTAAAGCCAGAAATATACTCTCTAGGCTTTGGGGAAGGAATCCCTGTTTCCGCCGAACACAACAGAAACATTTTTACTTTAATGGATACTATCGCAAACACTTTAAAAACTTTTGGTTTAGATTCGGTAGAATCTGTTGATAATGAAAGTGGTAATAAAGAAATAAATGTTTCTATCGTTGGGCGACCCAACGTTGGAAAATCTTCTCTTTTTAACAGCATACTTGGTTCAGAAAGAGCCATCGTTTCAGAAATACCTGGAACTACCCGAGACGCCATTGATCATCTAGTTAAGATTGGCGATAAGACTTTTAGATTCATAGATACAGCTGGAATGAGGAAAAAAAGCACAGTTCATTATGGAAGTATCGAAATGTTTTCAATATCAAGAACGATCAAAGCTGTTGAAAAGTCAGATGTAGTAATTTTAGTGGTTGATTCAACAGAAGGCATAACCCATCAAGATAAAAGCATTATAGGTATTGCTGAAAAAAGAGGAAAGGGAACGATTATAGCGTTTAACAAGTGGGATCTAGTTAGACACAACCACAAAAGAAAAGAAGAATTTTTTAAATATTTTGAAAAAGAACTTTACTTTGTAAATTACAGTCCATTAGTATTCACATCTGCACCTAAAAGATGGGGGATTCAAGAATTAATAACTGCCATAGAGGATGTCGAAACATCAAGAAACAAAAAAATCCCTACAAGTGCGTTGAATGCAGCCTTAGAAAAATACACACTTGTTACTCCACCACCAATTAAAAAAGGGAAAAGAATCAAATTTTACTATGCTACACAGGTAGGAATTAGACCTCCTGTTTTCGTATTCTATTCAAATTTACCATACGATATACCAAAATATTATCAACAAGGTTTGAGAAACATGATAAGAAATTATATTGATCCATTTACTGGTTCACCTATATTTTTAAAATTTGAAGCAAGAAAAAGCCAAAAAACAACCAACACTAAACAAAAAACACTCTGAAATTTGTTTTTAAATTTTTAATACCTTACATATCCTAATTTCAGGGAGGAAATTATATGTCCATTGCTGCTTTGATCATCAGTTATCTATGTGGATCGATTCCTTTCAGCTTCTTGATTCCATGGAGAAAAGGGATAGACATTAGAAAAACTGGAAGTGGAAACGTTGGAGGAACCAATGTTTTAAGGACTTTGGGGCCAAAATGGGGACTCCTTTCAATAACTCTTGATTTTTTGAAAGCATTCATTCCCATTTTAATAATAAGACTTATTTTTGGCGTTGATTCGTGGGTTCCTTATTTATCTTTAATTGCCCTTGTTTTAGGTCATGACTATCCAATTTTTTTAAAATTCAAAGGTGGAAAAGGAGTGGCTTCTACATTAGGTGGTTATTTCGCATTGAGCCCAATATTAGGTGTAATATTTCTGTTAGTTTGGATATTTGTCGTATTATCGACTAAATATGTTTCTGTATCATCCCTTTTAGGTTTGCTTATAACCGCTATCTTAAGTTTTTTTTGGAATTTAAAAATGGGTATTACCTACACACTTTTATTTTTTCTGAGCTTGTATAGGCATAGATCGAATATCAAAAGGATACTATCGAATTCTGAAAATAAAGCAGACATTATAAAAATCCTAAAAAAGGAAGAAAAGATTAAATGAAAAAAGCACTTATCCCCCTTTTTATCTATCTTTTGCTGACGAACGTTTGGATATTTTCTCAAGAATTATCGGAAAGTGAGTTAAAATCTAGAGAACTATTTTCAGAAAGTCTTCAGTTGTTATTTGAAGGAGAAAAATACGAGGCACGTATTCAATTGAATCAAGCAATGAGCGGAGAAATATACATAACAGATATACCTAAACTCTGGTACTATGCAGCAAAATTGGATTTACAGTTGGGAATGATAGACAAAGCTATTCAAGACTTGGAAAATTCTTTATTATTCTCTACCGTAAATGAGGAAGCTAATACTTTGTTGAGCTTTACAGACAGCATCAAAAATTTTTCACTTTCCAACTATGCTACACCTGTACTTCTCCAAATCAGCCAAACAGCAGGGGTAAAGGATTCTTTTGAAAGATTTTATAATCCTGTAGATTGCGAGATCATCAATTCAAATTTGTACGTGTTAGATTCTCAAAATCACTTGATATTTAAAACAAGTAACTATGAAGAAGAATGGATAAGATTAGCCGAAGATAAAAATTATTATTCTATAAACGCTGACGAAAATCTGAATAGAGTTTACCTAGGTACCGATCAAGGAATTTACTACTTTGAAAGTTATTCTCCAATAGTTAGAAAGGAAATCAAAATAGAATCAACGGTGGAAAGTACGGTATTAACAAGTGAAACTGAAAACCACATGGAAGTTTTGACGGAAGATTTCCCATTTATAATTTACGATATCGATAACGCTGGAAGATTAGTCGGATACGATCCATACAACAATGAAATAAAAATCGTAGGTTACAACGGTGAAATACTTCAACGAAAAAAATTTGATCATTCAATATTATTTCTCGACGGAGCCTTATGGCACAGTAATTTATACCTTATTGATTACGCAAGTTCATCAGTTTTTAATTTCAATATATTAAAAAATGAAGTGGTGAACACCATCAAATTACCAAATAAAACTTATGTTTCTCTTGACGTTCTTCCATGGAATAAAATTTTAATTTCTTCTGTTGAAGATGGCATAGAAATTTTAAAAGAAGATGGAGATCTTAAACCAATCGATGATGATTTGAACAATGAAAATATTAGTCAATTCAGGGGAAAAATTAAAATTGAAAATGGTGTGCTTATCCTTTCAGATTTGGAAAGTAACAAGGTTTACTTGGAAAGAATAGATTCACATACTGAAAGTAACCTATATATTTTAAATTTATATGGTTTGAAGTATAGCAAAAACAACAGAACGGTGACTCTAAAAATTAATATTAACGATATCTCAGGCGAAAAAATGGATTTTTTAACCAAAAATATATACGTAATGGATTCAGGAGGAAGAGTCCCCTTTGATTATCACCGTACTTATTCGATATCAGATACTTATGAATATGAAATTAACGACCTCTTCCAAGTTCATGTGCCACAAATTAACACCGATTCGAAGATATTAACTCACGGTGAAATCAACATGGAACTAACCCCTGAAAAGACAATACCTTTTATCCTTTCAAGTAGTTCTTTATTTCACCTGTCCAATGGAAAAGAAGTGAACACAAACTTAGAAAACCTTGCCTTTATGAGCGGAGGAGGTATTATAGATCAAAACCAAGAAGAATATCTGAAAGATTATTTGAAAGTTTCTTATAAACCTATTGATTATTTAGAATACAACTTATTTCCTCCAATAATAAGCGGAATAAATCCAGCCAGTGTCTCTCTCTTATTAGAAGAAAAAATTTTAGTTGACACTCTTTTTTACTACACTGAAGGCGATATAAGTGAGTAAAGAAATGGCTTATTATTACAACCAAAAAGCGAACACTATGTTAGAAAAAGGGAATTACTTAAATGCGGTTTCATATTACAAAAAGGCGATATCTTTACTTCCCGAAGATCCAATGTTCTATCATAACATTGGTGTCTGTTATATGCTAAGTGAGGATTACGAAGAAGCTAGTATATTTTTAGAAACTGCCTTAGAAAAAGGGATAGAGTTAGACGAAACAAAACTTTACCTTGCCCATTCATTATACGAAATAGAAAAGTATGAACATATATTATCTTTAAAAGAACCTAAGAATGGACAAAATAAGATTAATTTTTTGATCATAAAATCAAAAGCCGCTTTGAAAAGTGGAAACAATGAAGAAGCAAAAAAAATAGTAAACCATCTAAAAATGGCAGGTTACGATTCCCAAGAATTGGAACTAATAGAAAAAATGATATAACAAAAAATTTTAGTGGGGAGGATAAAAAATGAAAAAAGGTCATTTTATTGTCGTTCTTTTATTTCTTTTGGTTTTACCAATTATTACTTTTTCATATAACGTAAGGATGGGTGACACCTTAGGAATTTGGGTTCTGGGATATCCTGAATATTCAATAACCGATGCAGTTGTTGGACCGGATGGAGACATCACGGTACCTCCTATTGGCAGAATAAAAGCGGAAGGTAGAACTTTAGAAGAAATCGAAAACGAAATATCGAATAAAATGGAGAGTTATATAAAAACTAATAAAGTTACGGTTGGAATCACTCAGTACGCTCCGTTTTCAGTAACGGTGTTAGGAAACACTAATATAAATGGGGTTATTGACATAAAAAACGAAAAGATTAAACTTTCGGATCTAATCGGCTTAGCTGGTGGGATAAAAGATATCACTAAATCCTCTTACACGTTGATCAAATCTCCCGATGGAAAAGAACAAAAAGTTAATATTGAATGGATCAAAAATGGAGAAGCTGGTGAAGATCCTTATATATATGAAAATTACTTTGTCCTCTTCCCTTACGATTATACAAATAAGGTCACTGTTTTTTCAGACTTCGGTACCTCATCGTTAGATTACTATGAAGGTTTGACATTGAAAACTGTCATCTCTTCCATGAATATTCCTACTAATAAGATGCCTACTAAAATAATGATTGTTCGAGAAGCAGAAATTCAAGAAGTCCCATTTGATGAAATAGTAAAAAAAGAAGATTATTCCTTACAACCAGGTGACACAGTAATAATTCCTTACAACTATACGAATAATGTTCTTGTTTTTTCTGATTTCGGATCAGCTTCTTTAGATTATTTTGAAGGCATGGGAATAAAATCTGTAATAACTATGATTTCCTCTGGTTCTGATATAAACTTACCTTTAAACCAAGTAAATGATGAAATAACTGTTGTAAGAGGGGGACAAACGTACAAAGTGTCTTTACAAAAAATTACTCAAGGAGATGATTTTCTCTTACAACCTGGAGATACCGTAATAATAAATAAATTTGAAAATTATGTATACGTAAGTTCACAAGAAATTTCACGAAGAGTCGACTTTGAAAAACAAGAAAGAGCAAACATCAGAACACTCTTAACTAAAGTTGGTATAAGTGAAGAAAATGTGGAAGAAATTCTGGTAAACAACCAATCAGTCGATTCAAATACCAATCTAAAAAAAGGTGATTTTGTTCAAATTACACTTAAGAGAAACTATGTTTATCTAAGTGGCGCATTCAATCGAGCTGGAAAAGTTGAATTTTTACCCAACGAAAAAATAAGTATGGATAAGATAGTCGGATTAGCTGGTGGTTTCAGTAATAATTTTTCAGGAAACTTGGTCATAGTGGATAATTCTGGAAGTACAAAAAGTTTAACCGTCGACCCAAATAACTTAACGGTGTTGAAAGATGTCTTAGTAAGTTCTGGCTCAACAATAATTGCCGACACAGAATTAAGAATGGCCTACATATTTGGAGAATACTCGGATGTTAAGGCCTACAATCAAGGAGAAAGTTTGTATGAATTATTGCTCCCATTAAACTTAGATGATTCCTACCGAGTTAGATATCAAATTGGTGAAAAAAATGGGACTTTAACAGCGAATGAATCTGACAGTTTAAAAAATATTCCACTCGAAGGTAAAGTCTTTGTAGAGATTTCAAAAATTGCTCCAGACCAAGTTATCGTCTACAAAGCAGGCGAAACACAAGTTATCCAACAAAAAAATGCAAGATTAATAGATGTCTTCTCATCGGTAAAAGGATTCTCTCCCGTAGACACTGGAACAATCACAATCTACCAAAACAATGAAAAGATAAAAACGATAAATTCTGAAGAATTGTTAAATAATTTAATGATGGAAATCCCTAAAGGCTCATACGTCGTTGTTCAACCGGAAGTGAGTGGTTCATATATAGCCGTTTTGGGAAATATCTCTCCAAAAAGTCTAAGAACGGATGTCCCTATGAGCTTGGTTGAGATCCTTTCTAGCTCCGCTATTGATTGGAAAAACCAAGAGAGCATTTTCATCTACACAAAAAACAATGAAGAAATAAAAGTCGATATAAAAGACGTAGATTCACTAAGAAATGTACTTGTTAACCCTGGATCTATAGTCTACGTACCACCGGCAGAAGAGCAAGTCGTTTACGTCTTTGGAGAAGTGGCAAAACCCGGTATTATCCAATACAATGCAGGAATGACAGTACTAGACGCTATACTCAAAGCCGGAAACGCCTCTCAATCAGCTCAATTAACAACGGTATACTTATTCAAAGACGGTCCAGAAAATCCACCTGTAACTTTAGATTTATCTGGTATCATAAACGCATCGCCTGTAAAAACTGGGATGAACCCAGAAGTAAAACCAAAAGACATTATCTACATTCCAAAAAACACACTTACCAACATCGTGGAAGTTATGAGTACAGTACAAACATTCATGAGTTTTATTAACGCGGGCTTCGATACATACAAAAATGTTTCTGGTCTTTTTTAATAAAACAAGAAGGGTGAAATTTGTTTGAAAACTTCTGAATGGCTTAAGAAGTACGATATCAGATTAAAAAAAGGGTTGGGTCAAAATTTTTTGTCTAACTCAAGTGTGTCTCGTGAAATAGTCCAAAAAAGTGAAATCGATGAAAATGACGTAATAATAGAAATTGGAACCGGCAACGGAATTCTCACAGAAGAGATAGCAAAGAAAGTCAAAAAAGTAATAACTTTTGAAATTGATGAAGGGCTAAAACCATTGTTAGAAGAAAGGTTTGAAGGTTCACAAAATGTTGAAATACATTTTGAGGATTTTCTAAACGTAGACCTTTCTAAATTCAAAGATATTTCAAAACTGAAATATATTGCAAACATACCATATTATATCTCTTCAAAAATATTAGAAAAGATATTTGAAGAATCACCAAAATTTGAATACGCAATTTTTATGTTTCAAAAAGAGTTTGGACAACGGTTGATGGCGAAATCAAAAAAAAGCTACAGCCCTTTAAGTATATTCGTTCAAACTTATTGTACCGTTGAAAAAATCATGGATGTATCTAGAAATAATTTCATACCAATTCCAAAAGTTGATTCAGTAATATTAAAGTTCAATCCTGTGTATAAGTATGTAGAAGAAATAGATCCAAAAGATTTCATGAAATTTGTTCATATATGTTTTTCTAAAAGAAGGAAAACAATAAAAAACAATCTAAAGGACATAATACCGGATACGGAAAAATATCTAACTGAGGTACAGATTGATCCGTCATCTAGACCGGAAGATATTCTCTTAGAAACATATATAGAGTTGTACAAAAAATTGTTGGGGCGAAGGGGCGTTAAAGAAGGTTTCTAAAGGCAATAGTAAATTTATCTTTGGAGGGATAGAAATGGCTGAAGAGAACAAGTCAGAAAATAAGAATGAAAATAAATTAGAATACGAGAGTTTAGTCAACCAAGAAGAAAAGAAGCCACCGCAAAACAGAGAAAGGTTAATTATAATAACAACTATTATTGCAATAATTGTATTAGGTATCGTGATTATATTTTCCCTGTTGTTTTTTGGTGGAAAGTACAATGTAACGATCAACTACGAAATAGTAAAATCAGAAGATCTGCAAGAGCCTTACAATGAAATAAAAGTTGAATTGATTGGAGCCAATACTTACGAAGCATCTTTCCCCGTTGGAGAAAGTATAGAATTAACGTCGATAGAAGAAGGAACTTATCAGCTAAATATCATGGCAGTCAATGATTCTGGACTCGCGTACTACTATTATAACAACCCAGAATTGTTTGTGAATGAAGATAAAACAATAAACGACATAAAACTTGAAAAATCACCTTTAAAATATCAAATAGATTACAGATGGGATAATAACGATTTGTACATAACGCTCCCACAAGATTATGACCAATATTTAATTTATAGAAGAAACAGTGATGGAATTTACGAACCTTTTAGAACGTCCACCCAGAATACCATTATTTTAAGTTCAGTGCCTTCAGAAGGATTGGATCTCAAATTTGCTGTTGTTAAAAACAACATGGTTTATGATTTTTCTGAAAACTATTCTTTTCAAAAAAATAGTTCTCCAAATAGCCCTATAATCTTATCTCCATCTGCAAATCAACAATTAAGCGAGCCGAATGTGTACTTTGTGTGGCAAGCGGAAGATCCCGATGGAGATTCCTTGGTTTTTGACTTGTATTTAACCGCTGATTCTGAACAGGAGCAACTCATAGCAGAAAATATCAATACCTATTTTTATCAATTTAATTCCTTGGAAATGGGAAAAAATTACACCTTAAGAATTGTAGCAAAGGATCAAAAAGGCGGAGAATCTACCTCTCAAATACGCTTTTCCACAAAAGTAATACCTGAGGAAAAAGTTTATCTTTACTCCCCAAGTGGCGAAATGGGAGTAACTATATATGAAGTTACAGATCCAAATAATCCCCAAGAAATTGCCACAATAGACACGCCTGGAAACGTTACAGATGTAATTAATCACGACAATTATCTTTATATACTGAGATATATGGATGGATTAAGCATCGCAGAAATGAGCGATCCTAACACTCCCAGGCTACTAGAAAACTTGAATTTAGAAGGTATTAACGGTATTAAAATCGCCAATGGCTATTTATACGCTAGATTTGAAAATGGACAGGTTAGTGTATACTCCATTAAAGATAATCCACGTGATCCTGAATTTCTGGGATACACTGACATCAAATTCTATGGTGCCCTAGAACCTGAAATCAGGTATATTCAAACTCAGCAAGACTTAAAAGTTGAAATTATAAAAGGAGAATACCCAGTTAGAATCAACCTTAACAACCGTGTTTTTGTTGCGGAATATTCCTTATTAGTTGCCAACGCAGATATGAAAGAAACCGTGGAAAATTCCTTTTCGCAGGTTTTTGACACTCTTAGACTCATATTCTCAACTTATAAGCCTGAAGATTTTAGAAACAGTGAGAAAATTGCCGAAATTGAGAACAAATTGCTTTCGGCTTTAAATGAATTGTTCAAAACAAACACTACCAACGGTATAAAAGAAGTAACTTTAGATGTTTCTAGAGTTGAATAATTTTCACTTTAGGTTCTCTTTGCTAAAGGGAGAGTAGATCCTTATTTTGTCAATTTTTGTTTGAGATAGCACTGTTCTCTGAATGCTGCAATTTCAGCTTCGAGATTCGTATTGGCAGAATCTCCAAAAAATGCATGAATCATGGGAACAACTAATGAAGGATCTCGTTTTGATATTTCTTTGGTGATGGCATCCATTTTTGCCATCGCCACTCCTTCTTGCATACAAGTAAAAGGACCGACATGGAATATCCCAGAGACCCGTTGCCTGCCGTTTGTTAATTCACCATTTAAAAATTTTAGAAATATTCCAATTACTAATGGTGATTCTCCTACAATATCGCCGTGGTACTTTCTACTATTTTGCATATCATCGATGATTTTTTGAGGTTTAGGTAAAACAGTGTGGTCTTTAGAATACGCCCCAAAAATTTTTTTGAAACGCCAATCGGTGAAACCCATATAATTATCCACAAATCGGAAAAGTAAGTTGGGGTTTCTTCTTTCGTTAATGTAAATTACATATTCTAACCATTCAGCTATAGTTCCCCTGATTATTCCTAACCTTTCTTCTTCTATCCTTTGCATTACATAATCTGTGTAAGGATCATGTTGTCTTGAATATATCTCCCCAATGTACAATACTAAAGGAAGTGAATGCTCTTTTGCACTTGGAGATAACTTTGTGAAAGTATCTATAGCATCTTTCACCCATCTTTTTAGATATTTTATAGATCCACCTTTTTCTATGAGTAATTGTTGTAAATTTTCCCAGAGTTTTTGGGTAGTTTCGTCGAAATGAGAAAAATCATCTGCGTATGGTCTGAACCTTCTGATTAAATCATCTGTCATATCCGCCATTTTTATTGCTCTGAATACGTTTATTAATGCATCGGCTTTTTGGTAAAGGGTTTTAAACTGTTCTGGTGCCTCTATCTGTAGGTAACCCGTATCAACAGAAGGGCTGATTATAGGGATGTTGTCAAGTCCCTCTTTATGTAAAAAAATCTTCAGCACTTCTCCATATTTACCAAAACGGCATGGGCCAGAAGTGGTCGGTAAGAAAATAACAGTATTGTCATTTATCCAATCTTTTCCTTTATCTTTGGCTATTTCTTCCAAGGTTGCCATCGCATCACCAACAACACCTCTTAAGGGGAAACAAACTTCCGTAGTGATGAACTTATCGGCCGCTTCTTTAGCTTGAACTGTGGCTGTGGGTAAGACCTTCGCTTCTATTCCGTAATGTTTTAGCATAGCTTTTCCCAGGTTACTAGCCTCACCCATGTAAGGAATGAGCCACTGCCTTTGTCCTAATTTTAATTTGTCCTTATGACCATCTGGGAATAAGACAAAATCTTTAAACTCTAAATCTGTTTTTGGCTTGCTCTTTTTCACCACTCGATCGTGGGCCTCAGCCCTTGTAACAAAGGGGGCGTTGTTAGTTTGAGCATCTGTTACTAAATGCAAAAACGGTTTGTCTGCTCTTTTGAATATCTCATCTTCATGATAAAATTTCACCGAATCTGGTCCGCAAGCAAAATTCATCTGTCTTATTGGAAATAGTTTTGGATGTTGTGCCACAAATATAGAAGCTTGGAGAATATGAGCATTTTGATACCAGTATTCGTTGAAAGAAAGATCATCTATGGGAATATCCTTGTAATACTGTTCCAAAAAAGTTTGTGGAATATAATTCATACCTCTTTGCTTGGTGAACATAGAACCTGATTGTGAAGAAGCCTGAGGGTCTAGTACAACATAATCTCTCCCCAATCCTACATACCCTATCTCTTCATTTTTTTCTAATTTATTTAAGAATCTTTCCCCTTGTTTATGTAAATCGCTTTTGAACGATTCTAACTTTTGATCCGCATAATCCATAGCTTCCATTATCTCTTCTTTGGAAATATCGTAACCAATTCTTTTTAATTCGTCGTATATAGCTTGAGCAGATCTTTCTTTATCTTTCCAGTAAAGAACAGGAAGGATCTCCCTGTCTTCTTCCAATCCCAAGATGTCTTGTAACAAGTAACCTTCAGCCTCGGTATATATACAGAATTTTCTCATTGGTTTTTTATCTCTCACTTCTTCAATAACCGAAGGATTAAACAGGTGTTTTATCCTTTTATCCTTTGCCATCAGATCGCCGTGACCTATAACAAGTTTCATCGCTATACAAAACTCTGTAGGAGCAATATTAATACCTCTTTGAGCGATTTCTTCATCTGAGATTGGAGAGATTACTGGTAAAAATCCAACTTTACTCAACAATGCGGCAGACCAAATACCTATTTCTCCTAAGGTTACTCCAGCTCTGTGAATACCTACCGTTTTTTCATTATCGACATTTATTTCGTCCAATTTTTCGTATTTTATTCCTTCGAAATGTTTTTCAAACAATCTATGGAAAATTTCAACATAATCTACTTTTACCTTTTCTGCCCCTTCACTGTTACCTCTTGGGCAAAAACCACCGGTTATAACTTTTTCGCCTGCTATAGTAAAGATTTTTAATTTGCAGTTTCTTACCTTGCAGGACAATTTGCCGAAGTAATCTGAGCACATTACCTCTTCTTTTTCAAATTTCATATCCACTACTTCAAATCCTCTGAAAGCTGAGCGTACTTCTTTTCCTTCTTTTTTCAGCTTCAGTATCTCTTCTCTTAGGAAAAGACCAGCTCCCCATGCTCCAAACAATTCTCTGTGGGGATAGGCATATATATCTTTGTTTGTAACTTGTGCCATTGCCGCCAGGAAAGCTTTGCCCAAGGCCGGTCCACCTTGACAAGAGCATTTGTTTTGGACATGTTGTGGACCTCCAACAAACTTATTAAAATAACTAGCTGCGGTGGATCTTACTATCGCTGCCGCTATCTCTTCTTGCGAAAAGCCCTCGGAAATTAAACGGTTTTCTTCCATTTCCATGAAAACGCCACATGTAGAATCTATAATTGGCACTTTTTCTGCTTTTAATGCTGCTTCTTGTAGTGTTGATTTGACATCTAAGCCCAACAACTGGGCCATATTTTCCAATGTTTGACCTGCCCCCGCTTGACATGAGTAATTCATCCTAGCCTCTTTTATCTGATCTGTAGCTTCTTCTCCATTAAGTTTGAAAGAAGTGAACTTCATATCTTGTCCGCCGATTTCAAATATCGTGTCTATTTTTTCATCGTGGAATTTAATTCCCTTGGCATGGCATGTGACTTCATCAACGGCTCCATCTAAAACTGTGTATCCTTCCTCTTCTAAAGTTTCTTTTTTCTTTTGACTTACCAAGATTCTTTCGTACAATTTTCTGGCTGATCCTGTGGTACATACTCCAAGCACATTATAATTGTCAGATTTTTTGGCTAAATGTCTAAATACTTCTTTAAGAGCTCTTTCTGGATCACCATGGGTGCTGATATAGATCTTGTCTAAAAGGGCTCCCGTTTCAACGTCTACAATAGCAGCTTTTGTGGTAGTTGAACCACCGTCTACACCAATGGTGACGTCTCTTACCACATCAGGTTGCACTTGCTCAATTTTTCCTTCGTAGTTGTGGACTTTGTCAAGGAAGGCATAAAGAGGTTTAGCATAGGGACGTTTACTCTTCGTAAAATTAGAAATTTCAGAAAGTCTGTTAAAATCTATCACAAATTTGTTCTTCTTTTCTAACGCTTCCAAAGCTATTCCAATTGCTCCAATCCCCGTATGGTACTTAGGCCTTTTTACATTTAAATTTGTCAACATATTGAAACTTTTTAGGATGTAGTCACTTGAGAAGACTCCGCCCGTAGCGATTGCAGAAAGAGAAGTATCAAGTTCCCTAGCTCCAATCACGTCATTTTTATAATTCCTAGCTACTGTAGAATACAATTTTGCAACTAAAAAGGGCCTTTGAGCACCTTCGTTTTGTTCGTGTATCAAATCTGATTGAATCACAACACCACATCTGGCGTTGAAGCCCTGAATATCGCTGTAATCTTTCACCTCGTCCTCTGCTTGTGCATATATTTTTTTCATTAGCTCGATTTTTCGTGAGTAATCATCTATTTGAAAAAACTCAGAATCGTTTTTTAAGTATAATCTTTTCAATTGTTTTTCTACTAAGATTCCCGAACCACCACCACATTTGCTGTTAGCTGACCATTCCAAAAGGTTCACCTTTTCTTTAAGATGTCCAAGTCTTAGAAAATAAGAATCCTTTGCTCCAATGTGGAATACATAGGAAACATTTGGTTCAAGAAAAGAAGCACCTTTGGGGATAGTAACGCTCTCGTAATCAAACAAGAGTTCCGGAAACACTTTGTTGAAAAGTTGTGCGCCTATTCCGGTAAAAGAAGTGGAAAGTATCTCCCCATCCAATTCAGGCTTTATCGATTCCCAAATCTCGGGTAACCTTTTTAACGGCACACCAAAATGTGGAATACTTTCTTTAACGTATTTTAGTTTTCCTTCTTCATCAATGACCGCTACATGAATACTCGATGAGCCAATATCAAACCCAACGTAATACATATACCTTTTTCACTCCCTAAAATTATAAAATTTTTCTTTAAAAACTCTAAAACCTACTTTAGCGCCCATTTACCCCACAGCCCACCCCATCCTTTTTCTTCTCACTATTATGATATACCTTTTTACAATCATAATCAAGTTTCTTAAGATCTTATAACATACAAAAAAATTAAGCCCCATAAAGGGGCTATAAATTCTATCCGTTGCCTTTTCTTGATTTTTGCTACTCCATACCGGTAAATTTTTTCAATCAATGAGACTATAATTGTTTCATTATTTCTTTGGTATTTTCATACAACTTTTTGTATAAATTGAAGTATTTATCATAAACACTTTTGTTATTAACGTCTGGGGAAGTATTTTCTTTGAACTTTATCCATTTCTTAATATCTTGTGAATCGGGAAATACACCTGTTCCTAAGCCAGCTAAAAATGCATCTCCTAAAGGTGCTTCAACATCTTGATCCGTTCTTTTCATAATATATCCTGTCACATCTGCAAATATTTGAGTCCAAATATCACTCTTAGCAGCTCCTCCTACTAAGTAACATTCGGAATTCAATTTCATTCCAGTATTTTCTGCATATTCCATATTATGTCTCAGGGAATAGGCTACAGACTCCATAAAAGCTTTGTAAAGATGTCTTCTTTTGTGGTACAAGTTAAGTCCTATAATAGTTCCTTTAGCACTTGATTCCCAAACAGGTGATCTTTCACCCATAAAATATGGCAAAACTATAATCCCATCACTTCCAGGAGGAATATCTTTTGATTCCAATTCAAGAAGTGAATAAGCAGAAATACCTCTTTTTCTTTCAAATTCTTTTTCATATTCCCCGAACTCTTCTCGAAACCATCTCACTATGGCTCCCGAAGTGGCTCCTCCCCCAAACGTGTATATCTTTGCTAAATCATCTACAACATATGGAAAACTAACCAATTCAGGGGTTAGGTATTTGCCATCGTGAATATTGCCCCAACATGTCGAAGTCCCAACCATAGCTACGTGTTCACCTTCGTTGACAGATCCCGCACTTAATTGAGCAACGGGTGCATCTATTCCTCCAGCGATTATCGGGGTGCCCTCTAAAAGTCCGATCTCTTGAGCATATGTTTTGTTGAGGGTTCCTACAATCTCAGAAGATTTAACTATCTTTTCAGGCAATTTATCTGAATCTATTCCAAGCATTTTGCACATTTCTTCTGACCAGTATTTTTTATGAATGTCGAAAATCCCTCCGATATTACCAGCAGAAGAGAAATCTATTATTACTTCACCTGTTAATTTGTGAATGACGAAATCTTTTGGTGTTATAAATTTATAAGTTTTTTCCCAAATATCCTTCTCATTATTTTTTATCCAAATGATTTTTGTGAAACCAAAGTAACTATCAACATAATTACCTGTTATCCCAAATAAAGTTTCTTTGGGAACATTATTTTTAACCCAATCTGTTTCTTTTGTTGCTCTCCTATCCATCCAGATCAAGCAGGGCCTCAGAGGGTTGAAATCTTTATCAACCGGGATTCCCGAACCTCCATATAATCCACTGATAGCGATTCCTGCAACGGTTTTTGGATCTATTTTCCTTTTTTCTATTGCTAGTTTCAGAGTATCAATCACAGCATCAAACCACACATTAGGCCATTGTTCAGCCCAATTGGGTTGAGGTGTCAAAACAGAATATTCTTTAGAAGCTTCTGCAATGACTTTTCCATTTTCATCCGTGATAACTGATTTAGTGCTTTGAGTTCCGATATCCACTCCCACTAAATACATTTTTAGTTCCTCCCGGTGTACTTTATATTTTTATTATAGTATAAGCAATATTTCTTCTTTCATAAGTATATGCAACCATTAATTCAGATTCACTGATTATCTGAATCCATGGATATGAATATTCTTTGTTTTTTGAATTTTCTAAAATAATTTCTTCATGCCACGTATTTCCAAAGTCATATGAAGTAAAAATAGACAACTTTTCTCTTTTACCCCAAAACGGATCCTCCAAATTAGATAACTTTCTAGGATCTTCAATAATTTCTCCTTTCTCTAAACCCAACGGATTACAACAACAAACTAATAAATTTCCTATCTTTTCTAAAGCCACTCTTGAATTTGGATTTGGTATTCCTGTAGATTTGGGTTTATCCCATTCTTTCCTTTCTAAGTCATAAGTTGTTTTATAAATATAACCATCTCTAGTTCTTAGCAACGAAAAAATGTGATTTTTAATTTCGACCATGTCTTGTTGAATATTTCCCTTTTCCGTCTGAATCTCACCAAATTTTTTCCATTTGTTTCTTTGAATATCATTTGATATATAGGGGGTACTAATCCACATCTTTTCATTATATATAGGAAAAACATATCTGTTATCTCTTAATTTCAATAATTTAGTTCCAAACAAAAGGTTATTGTTAACTAGAGAAAAAGGTTTTTCTTGAGTCCAAGTTGTTCCTTGATCATAAGACTCTTTATACCACAATGACGTTTCAGTCCAATTTTTACCTTCCATGGCAACATAATAAACCCTTATTTTATTATCAAATAATACTGGGCAGGTATTCCCCAGAGATCTCACAGGATCCTGCACAAAAAGTTTTGGAGATTCCCAACTTCCTTCAAGAATATTGTACCGGGAAGTAAATAAATCAACATCTTTATTACCTTCCCAGGTTCCCGCAAACCAAAAGGCTAATATTTCTTTTTCATTGATTTTACACAGACTTACTGAATGAGAACTCAGTTTACCTGGGATTTTGTCAAATATAAAAGATTTTCTAATAACATCCATTTTTTCACTTCCATATAAATTTTTTTCAATCCAAAATCTGATAACCGATATTTTTAATCTTACAAAAATGTACCAACTCATCTAAATAATTTCCATATACCCCATGTGTATGGTTGCAAGGATAATATTCCAAAAAAGTTTCCATATCAGTATCTAGTTTAGCATATGCATGTGGCCATTCGATTTGCACTTGTTCGCTCAATCTTTTCTTTTCTTCCTCAGAAAGTTCGACAAACTCAGCGGGAACTATCGTCATTACATAATTTCCATCTTGTCTTGCAAGTCTTGCTAATGTGACTCTTCCAGGGGCTGCAAAGTGTTTAACAGCACCACCACCCGCTGGAAAATAAAAATCTTCAGGGTGTATAATCACGTTTTTCAAATTTTCTTCAGGTTTGTTAGATTTTCCTGCAAAATATGTCGCATGCTGTCCAGAGTTTGCTAAATCCAATAAATTCTCTTCTTTGAAGTAATGCCTCACATCAGCAAACAGTACAGGGGTTTGGGCTATATGTTTAAAGATTTCCATCGTTAAAGCTCCATCCATATCTGTTTCGGTTGCTGCAACAATAGGTTCCTTTGCACCATCAAAATCGTATGGATCGTTCAAAAAAGCTTCTGCGATATCTAATGTTGCATAATTATTTGTCATTTCAGGTTGTCCCTTGAATCCAACAAAATCAAGCTCTTCTTCTTTTATAATTTCAAGTGCAGCGTAATATAATCCTATCTGTTTCTCTAAAATTTCAGGGGTGAGTCTATTGCCGTCATATTTAACGGTTGCTAATTTTTCAAGCCATTCTCTTGCTTTCTTTTTCTTCTGGGATGGTACTTTTTCAGCTTTTAAAACCAATGCATATTGGTCTACCTGTTCAACATCAATTCCAAATTCTTTCATCCATTGATCTCCATTGGCAGAAGCGGTGTACATTCCCATGGGCCTTCCACCAAACATTCCGTACCTTTCTCCTTTTAACCTATGTGCAGCACTGGCAGCACGTATGTATTTTAGTAATTTTTCTAAAACCGTCGGATCTTCTGGCTCACCCCAAACTCTTTCTGGGAATATTCCTATTTGCTCTAAAGCACCAGCTGCAGCTAACAATCCTACCATTCCAGGATACTTTGGATTTATTTGGCCATAAGTTAAATACGGTCCAGGGGCATAAAGTGAAGCCATAACGCTTAAGTGAGGCCAACACCATATAGAATAATTGAAGATCGTCATTTCCACTTCTGCTTTCATCATTTCTTTTCCGGCTTTTTTGGCCTTGGATGGTTTGTTTACAATGTCTGAAGCTCTCACTACTTCTACTTCACCGGTGCTTTCTAACGCTTTTACTAGCCTGTGTTCAAATTTTTTGTTCATCTCTAAGGTTTCCTCATGAACAAAATCTCTTCCGTCTGAAAATGTGATTATTCCTACTTTCCTTTTTTGCATATAAAAATAACCTCCTCATTCTACTATATTTACTATCTTTAAAAATTCCAAAAAATATAAAATATCTCCTTTCCTAGCAAAAATATTTTTATTCTATCTATATACACCAATTAACTATTTAAATCTGAGGTAATATTTTTCTAATTTGCTTAAGAATTTGACTAAATTCTACTTGAAGTTTGTTGGTTTCATGTATGCCTAATTCTCTAAAAGGTTGTCTCACGTAACCTCCATCAATCCCTCTGAGTTTCATTCCTGCTTTTAAAGCAGGAATATTTCCATATTTAAAGAGTTTAGCAATCTCATTACCAAAATAATGAAGTTTATTTGCAGCTTTAAGATTATTTTCTTTAAAACTTCTAAAAATAGCTAAATACAATTCGGGAAGAACATTTGCATTTCCTGAAACTAACCCATCGCACCCTAAACACAACGCTGGATAAAAAAGTTGATCTGCTCCTGTAAAAATTTTAAAATTATTCTTTTTTAATTTTAGGTATTCTTGCGTTCTCATCATATTGCTTGAACTATATTTAATACCTGCTATATTTTCAACTTTATCTAACAATTTTCCTAAAATAACAGGATTTACATCATTACCAGCTGCTTCAGGAAAATTGTAGACAAATATCGGATAATCTTTTGGAACGTTGTTGGATAGTCCAACGTAAAAATCTAAAATCTCCTTATCACTCATTTTGAAAAAATATGGTGCAATTGAGGTAATTGCATTAGCACCAATATCTACAGCATGTTGAGCAAGAGAAAATACTACTTTTATGTTGCTACTACCAACGTGTACTATCACTGGGACAGTTCCTTTTAATTCATCGACAACAATTTCGGCAATTAATTTTCTTTCATCCATACTTAATGAAATTCCTTCCCCAGTTGTTCCTAGAACCAAAATCCCATTAACTTGCTTATTAGCTTGATATTCACATAAACTTCTTAATAACTCTTCATTTATATTTCCTTTTTCATCAAAAGGAGTTACAAGTGCTGTGATTATTCCTTCTAAATTCATATATAACACCTCTTTAGCTAATATTTTGAATGAAGTAAATTATTTAGTCACACCTGACCAACTCATTCCTTTAATTATTTGCCTTCTTAAAATTAGAAAAACAATCATTACAGGAATCGAAGCCAAAAATGCGGCGGCCATAAGTAAACCATATTCAATATCATATGCTCCTTGCAATGTATTCAAACCTATTGGTAATGTGAACTTATTAATTCTTTGTAGTGCTATTAAGCTCCAAAAATATTCATTCCAACTAAAGATAAACATGTAAATCCCTAATGCAGATAAAGCAGGAGCTGAGACAGGAATAATTATTCTAAAAAGAATGTCTAATCTATTACAACCATCAATTCTAGCTGAATCCTCTAATTCAGTTGGTATTCCTATAAAAAATTGTCTCAATAAAAAAACTCCTATTGGCATGGCAGAAATAGGTAAAATAACTGCAATTAATTTATTTAACAAGTTTAAATTATTCATTAAAAAATATAGTGGGACTCCATTTATTTGCCAAGGGATTAGCATACTTGCGAGTAAAACAACAAACAAAAAATCTCTTCCTTTCCACTGAATTCTAGCAAAGGAGTATGCTGCAAATATTGATAAGAAAAGTGAGATTAACGTTGAAAAACCAGAGACAACTACACTATTTAATAACCATCTTCCAAATGGCCAATTATTAATTACACCTCTAATGTGTTCTAATGTAAAACTTTCTGGGATCCATTTGGGAGGTCTAGTGAAGATTTCTGGTGTTGGCTTAAAAGCAGTATCAACCATCCAAAAAACTGGTATCAACCATAATATGGCTATTATTATCATTATAATATCAAAAAATTTTGTGTTTCCGCGCTTTTTCAAAAAAACCCCTCCTACTCTATCCTTTGTTTTCGTTTCCCATGTATCTCATAGCAATCAAAGTGAAAATAAAAATAATTACAAATAAAATAAATCCGATTGCAGCAGCCCTCCCCATTCGGAAATATGAAAATGCTTCTCTATATAAATATAAAGCTAAAACTTCGGAAGATCTACCCGGCCCACCTTCAGTCATTATCATCACTTGTCCCAATACGTTAAATCCAGAAATTATTGTTAAAACCATTGCAAAAAGAAATTGAGGTCTTATTAGAGGGAATAAGATTTTAAACATTATTTGCCATTTGTTAGCTCCATCAATTATTGCAGCCTCCACTATTTCAACAGGTTGGCTTTCTAACGCTGCCCGAAAAATTGTCATCCTATAACCCATTAACCACCAGGCACTTGCAAAAGCTATGGCTGGAATAACCCACACAGGATGATTCAGAAATTGTGGTGCGTTAGAAATCCCGATCATCTTTAATGATTCATTAATTAATCCAAAGTCAGGATCAAAAAGCCATTTCCAAACAAGACTAATTATAGAAACATTCAAAAGATATGGGAAAAAGAGAGCACCTTCTACAAAACCTTTGGCTTTACTTTTTGAAAAATATAGGAAGAATGCAAATAGTAATCCAAAGATTAAAGTTAAAGGAATCATAATAAGGGCAAACTCAAAAGTATTAAAAAAAGCATTCCAAAAACGTTCACTTGTAAAAAGATACTTATAATTTTCAAAGCCTATATATTCTGATCCTCTTAAAGGGTCCCAATTGTGTAAGCTAATTATAAAACCTGAAATAACAGGCCATAAGGTAAAAACACTCCATACTATTACAAACGGTAGAGCAAATAAAATTCCACTCCATTGATCTCTAGCCCTTTGCTTCAAAACTTATCACCTCAATATCTATATTAATAGAGGGGGAAAATCCCCCTCTATTAGTATTCATTCTTCTGATAGAATTCTGTTACATTCTTCTTCTGCTTTTGCTAAGGCTTCTTCAGGTGTCAATGTTCCGTTATAAGCCTGTTGAACATGAACTTGAATAGCATTTTCTAACTCTGCTGCTTTAGGGTGGTTTGGGGGATAATGTAAATAACCTTCCTCTGCCATTAGACTAAACACATTTAAACTTTTTCTCCATACAGGTGAATTTAACAATTCGGGAGAATTTCTTGATTCGTTGTAAGCTGGAGAATGTCCACCAAACATACCCCACATATAACTTAGTTCCGTTATTCTTCTAATTAATTCCATGGATTGCTCATAAATTTGAGGATTTGAGGTTGCTTGTTTAGGAATAACAAGATTATGGCTGTTCCCCCAAGTTGCGGGACTGTTAAATATGGTTGGTATTTTTGCTACTCCATAATTTATCTGAGCGTTTTCAGCTGAATAATAGTACCAATTCCCAGCAAATAGTATCCCTAATTCTCCAGCAGCAAACTGCTTAAATCCATCTGAACCGGGAATATTCCAATTCCATTCTTGAACACTGTTTACCAAATACTCCAAAGCTTGGAGTCCCTTTTCATTGTTGAAAGTGGCTTTTGTATAATTTCCATCAAATAATTCTCCGCCTAATTGCCAATAGAAAATATACCAAGCTCTCATCAGCTTTCGAGCAACCCCATCTTCTGCGAAATGAACTGCATAATATCCGGCTTCTTTTATTTTTTGGGCTGCATATTCCAGTTCTGCAGCATTAGTTGGGGGATCATCAGGATCCAACCCAGCTTCTTCAAAGATATCTTTGTTATACCACATTGCCCACATATGGGTATCTAATGGAATACCATAATGTTGACCGTCAAAAGTTGAAGAGTCCCATACATCAGTATAGAAATCTTCTCTGGAAAATCCAGCTTTTGCTAATAAATCACCTGCCGGGGAAGCATTCAGTGGGGTAAGTGCATCTTTCATAGATGGAAACATATTTGAATGTACAATACCAACCTGAGGAGCATTCCCTGCAACTACTTGATTTATAAGTTGAGCGTAGTAATTTTCCCATGCTCCTTGCACCAATATAACATACATGTCTTCTGATTCTTGGTTGATTCTTTGAACGATCTTTTCCATAGCTTGTGCATCACCACTATGAAAAAGAGTAGTGTAATAAAGAGTGGTTTTTTCAGCAGCAAAAGCAATCGTTAATCCAACTATCAGCAAACCAAACAGTAAAAACTTTTTAAACCTCATAATACCACCTCCATATTAAAGTTATAGGATACTCATAAGAAATTAGAAAATTTATCTCTTATACATAATTCTTTACTGATTTTCTTTTTATTAATTCTCCTTTTAATATTACTCTCATAGGTCTGGCATATCTATCTTCTATCCTTGACAGCAAAGATGTGGCAGCTATTTTACCTTCTTCTAATATTGGTTGTTTTATAGTCGTTAAAGGTGGATCTATCAGTTCATTTTCTGGTAAATCATCAAATCCAACTAAAGACAGTTCTTCAGGAATTTTTATGTTATTTTTTTTAGCTGCGTAGACTATATACTTAGTTATATTGTTGTTTGTAGCTATTATCGCCGTGGGTAAATTATTTTTTCTCTTTAGATCTTTTAAAACTTCTATTGTTTTTTCGTGAGGGTATATATCTTCACATATCCATTCGTTTTTTACGGGGATATTCAACAATTTACAACCTTTAATAAATCCTTTGAGCCTTTCTTCTATAGTGAATATTCCTTTTTTAGATAAAAAAATACCGATCTTTTCATGACCATTTTCTTTTAAATACATTAAGGCTTGAATAATTGCATCTTGGTTATCTACAATCACATGATCAAACTGATTCTGATTATAAAACATTCTATCGTAGAAAACTATTGGTATACCAATTTTGAAAAAGTCTTGATATATTCTCAAATTGCTTCTACCAGTACTTTCTGTAACTGGTGAGGCTAAAATACCTTCAACTCCATGACCGATCATCCAGTTTAAATAGATCTTTTCTTTATCCACATTCTCGTCGACGTTACTTAACAAAATCTTATATTCACGTGGGAATAAAACATCTTCTACTCCTTTTAAAAATTCCAAAAAGAAAGGGTTCCTTATATCAAACGCTATAACACCAATAATCTTTGATTTTGAATTTTTAAGGGTACCTGCGGATAGATTTTTCATATATCCTAATTTTTGAGCGGTATCTATAACTTTTTTTCTTAATTCTTCACTTGCACCAGGTTTACCAGACAACGCCCTTGAAACTGTAGAGGGAGAGATATTCAAAACCTTTGCGATGTCCTTTATTGTTGGTTTTTGCATGGGATTACCCTCCATAAGCATTTAGTAAGCAATCGATTGCGTTACTAATTCTTATTATAAATTAATAAATAATAAAATCAAAATTAACTCTCGACGAGTAAATCGAAGATTTTTGATAATAATTGGCTTTATTTGGCAATAATTCCAAATTTTGGACTAAATTGGCGGATTTTAGACAAAACTACCAGAAACTCTCTATTTATCAAAGAAATATCTATTGTAAATTTTGTGTAAATAAAAATCCCATTAAAATTTAGATGGGATAGTTTATGATTTTTTGATTCTATTGAATTATATATGCAGCTTTTAAGAAAGACTTTGGGTCAGAAGATATATATTTTATTATCTCTGAAAGATCACCAACATCGGTTAATAATTTTTGAAAAAGGAATTCATTGCTATTAAGAATTTTCACAGCTCTTTGCATGGTGAAAGGATTTACATAAGAGCCGGTGATCGAAATTTCCTCACTGTATATTTTAAAAGGCTCTACTTCCTTTGATTTCAATCCCTTTGGTGTGACTCCAAAATCTATAATTTTTCCACCTTTTTTACTAAGTTATAAGCTGTTTCAAAACCTGAAACAGTCCCAGAACATTCAAATACTATATCAAATTTTTTAGATTGACGATTATTGTTAGGATGCTCTACTTCCAAGCGAAACTCGTTTTTTATAAATTCTATTTTTTCTTGAGAAATCTCAAATATAACAGTTTTTCCTACTGAAAATCTGTTTAACAGCATAGCGAAAATCAAACCTATTGCTCCTCCTCCTGTTATTGCTATATCATCAGTGTAAGAGAAATTAGAAAGGTCTATTCCATGGATTATACAGGAAAGAGGCTCTGCAAATATCGCATCTTTTACTTGTATATTTTCGTTTAATGTATAGATCTGTTCATTTGGAACCGAAAGAAATTCAGCAAAACCACCATCTCTATTTACCCCAACTGCGTTTAGATTCTCACAAAGATGAATTTTACCTTCCCTACAATACTGACAAACACCACAAGGTCTATTTGGATCAATGGTAACTTTGGTTCCTTTCTCAAATATCTTAGATTTTACTATTTCTCCAACGATTTCATGTCCTGGTATAAGAGGATAAGTAGCCAAAGTTTCCCCCTTAAAGATTTTTAAATCCGTCCCACAAACCCCACAACCTAATACCCTTATCAATGACTCATTTTCCTTTGTAGATGGTTCCTCTTTATTAATTACTTCAATTTGATGAGGTTGCTTTATATAAATAGCTTCCATAAGCACACCTTCTTTATAATTTAATCAAAGTTTTAAATGAGTTTTTTTCATTACTTGCGTAGTGAAATGCATCAGGTACTTGATCTATTCCATCGAAAATTTTTGATATTAATAATTGAGTATTAATTCTCTTTTGAGAAATTAAGTTTATTGATTCTGAAAAATCATCATCAGTATACATTAGGGCCCCCCTTATAATAAACTCTCTATCTTGAATTAAATGTAGTGGAACAGTACCAGGACCAGCGAAAACACCTATTACAATAATTGTACCATGTTTTCTAACTAAGTTAAAAGCTGTATCAATTGACGATTGTATCCCTACAGCTTCAAAAACAACATCAAAATCTTTATAGGCATTAGTTTCTTGAGGGCTCAATGCATCTGAAACGAAGTTGAATTCTTTTGCTTTTTGCACCTTCCAAGAATTAACATCAAAACCTATTACCTCTTTTGCACCATAGACCTTAGCAACTGCAGCCGTAAGAATTCCAATTGTTCCCAAACCAACTACGGCTACTCTTTTTCCAGCTAGACACGATAGCTTTGCGGCATGAACAGCTGTTGACAATGGTTCAGTTAATGTGAAGGCTTCAACTTCATCGTTTTTAGGATTAATTGGGAAAATCGCTTCGTTTGGTATTATAACTTTTTCTGCTAATAAACCCTCTTCTTGAAATCCTCTAACTTTTAAGTTCTCACATATATGAGGCATTCCATGTTTACAATAGTAACATTCATTATCCCAAATGGAGGGCCTAATAGCAACATATTGGCCTTTTTTAAATATATCAGACTTTTCAATGATTACAATAACTTCATGCCCAGTCGAAACTGGAAATTCTACAAAAGGATGTTTCCCTTTGAAAACGTGAACATCTGAGCCACAGATTCCGCAATATAAGATTTTTAAAAGGCTTTCGTCATTTTTTGGATCACGATCTAGTGAATATTCTTTTATAACAATTTTATTAGGCTCAAGGATTACCCCTCTTTTTAACATTTTAACACTTCTCCTCTTTATAATTTTTATTGTCTATAGAAATTCTAAAACACGTACTTTAACTACCTTTTATACATTTTATACATTCAATATTAAAGGTTTACCTTCTTTATATTATAATTTATTTGATACCACGTTTTTATCATTTACCATACAAAGCTCATTATATGGTAATTCTTCTCAACTGTATTTCGATTTCGTCTACTAAACATACTGAATTTAAATTGAAATAGTCACACAGTTTAGTAGAACCAAGAGTTTTCAAATAATGTTTTGAGAAATACATATTTAGAAGTTTCTTGATTTTTATCAGTCCGGCAATTACAAATCATTTTGTAATAACTTTAACCTTAGAGGAAGGAATACACAAAAAATATTACAGTGCATACGATACTGTTCAAAGAAGCAGAACCACTTATTTCAAAAGATAGATCAATTTGTGAACAGTTTAAAACGGGATATGCAAGCGGTTAGAAATTTTATACATCGAAAGATTAGCAGATGGTTCTGTGAATAAATTGAAAGTTATTAAGAGGATAATGTATGGAAGAAATAGATTTGAGATGTTGAGACAAGAAATTCTTTTTCTTGAGAATAATTGATAGGGTTCAACAATCAGTGGAAAGAACAACGTTTTGATTAGTAAGTGTACCTTGTTTCTTTAATTATCAACGGTTTCTTTAGTTGTTCTTGAATTTTCTCTTTATTCATCCTTGAATGTCGACCTCCCCTTTCGTTTTTCCTTCCATTGCGCACACAGCAGCGCCAAAACTTGTAGTTTCTTCCAATTTACTTAGGTAAAAATTTTTATTAAAGACTTTTTTTATGATGCTTATAAAATATTTATTTTTCTGTAGACCATTCCCCACCCCTAAGATATCTTCATAATCAATATCCATTTCTCTATAATATTTGTAGAGTTCTTCCACTATTCCATATGCAGCTGCTGTAACTAGATTCTGAATTGTAAAGTTGTTTAAACTTATGTTATCAATGGCTCCTCTCAATTGAGGATTATAACGTGTACCGTTTAATGTAGTGCGAAATTTTAAAGGTGAAACAGGTAACATTGAATTCTTGATGAATTCGTAAACATAATCGTCTTCAACGTTTTTTTTACAAGCCAAGCTTATAAAGCTTTTTATAAAATCTTTAATAGTGTCAATAGTCTTACCAGCGGATAAACTAGCTCCAACTAATAAATAATAATTATTTAAAAAAGGTCGATAATCTATGTATTTTGAAATCCTTTTTATTTCCTTAACTACAGCAGATATTTGCCCACTTGTTCCTATGCTTATAACCATCGAATTTATTTTATTGTAAGAAGTTTCAAGTTTCTTTTCAAAAATTGCGCCTAAAACTGACGCTTGATTGTCACCCATCCCTAAAAAAATCGGGGTACCAGTTAATTGAGGGATGTACTTTCCAACATTCCCAACAAAAGTTCCAGGTTCAGCAATTTTGGGAAGGTGAATTTCGCTGTATCCCAATGCATTGATTAGTTTCCAATTCCAATCTTTGTTTTCTAATGCGTAAAATCCACTGCTATGCGCTATAGTAGGATCTATAGGTATTGAATCGTATGTAGTATCTCCAGTGAGCTTTTTTACAATGAAATCTGGAGCAAAATGGAGAGAAAACCCCGAAGTACGTAGAAATTTTTGTAAAGGGAGTAAAGTTGTGACAGCATACCCTGGGCTTAGAAAGTATTGAAATTTTGAAAATAGCGATTTATAATTTTTATTAATATAATCTACATATGTAATTCCATTTTCATTTTTCTCTAAAGCTCTTTGATCTTGCCAAGTAATTATATTTGTTATTGGGGTGTTATCTTTCACAAGAAAAAAACTATGCATATTTCCGGTGACCGAAATAGCTTTGGTTCCTTTTAAATCAAAAACTTTAGTTAGATATTTTATAAAAGAATCAAAATCACTTTCTAATTTTTTTATGTCAAATTCACTTTTTAAACCATCGAAAATTAAACTTGTATTTTGTTTATTTGCGAAGGCAATTTCTTTACTTTTACTGTCGTATAAGCATGCACTGTAAGAAGTTGTCCCAAAATCTATCCCCAACACTTTCATTTTTTACACCTTCTAAGTAATTCCCATTACAAAAATTATTTTTTTCATTTTAATCACACTTTAAAGGGTTTTATTTCGTATGGTGTTATATTGAATACGATTTTATGATTTTTAAAAGGTAATTTTAGTTTCCTCTCCTTGAATTAAATTACATTCAACGGCTGGCGATCAATTTTTCAATGGAAGCCAGTCAAGAACTTTTTCAATATAAGTATCCCAAAATTTCCAGATTCTGGTTGATCCAGATAAAAAGAATTATTCCCAGAAGGCATCACAACAGCCAGGTTCCTTCCCTCAGCTAATCTTTGAATGCTTGTTTCTGACACCCAGCTAGTATAATTACCAAATCCACCATAAAGAAGATATAGTGTTTTAAAAGGATTATTGCCACTATCTGCGATTTAAGATGTAATTGAAAAATTTAATTTATCAACTGGTAGAACCACTATATTAAATTGTACCATTTTTGCCACCTTTCATTTCCTCCTGTACAATTTTTTTAGAAAGCGAAAAGTAAAATTTTTATTTGTTTTGAGTAAATTTTTAGTTAAATTAAATTGGACGGTTTTAATCCTATATTTCTAAAACCCATAAAAGAAAGAATTAGAAGGCCCTTCAATGAAATTTTTTTCAAATCTTGCAAAAAAGGAGATTTTAGAGTATAATCGCTAATAATTTACGCTAATCTTAAATAGTTACCAATAATTAGGATAAATGAAATTTTTTTCATTTTTTGACAATTATGAAAATATTTTCGTAATATTTTTGAGTTCAAGGAGTTAGATGTCTTGAAAAAGGATCAGACTTTAAAATGTGGTTATTTAGGACCAAAAGGGACTTTTAGTGAAATTGCCGCGATGAAATATTTTAGTGAAAATGTTTCTTTGATTCCATTACAATCTATTTCAGATGTTTTTGAAATGGTTCAAAGTAAAGAAGTAGATTTTGGAGTTGTACCTATTGAAAATTCCGTGGAAGGCTCAGTTAATATTACAATGGATCTTTTATTCGAGAAATCTGATATTCAGGTAGTGGGAGAGTGTGTTGTTCCAATTAAGCATTATCTTCTATCTTATGAAAGTTTAGAGTTGGCAGAGATTAAAAAGCTTTTTTCTCATCAACAAGCTATTGGACAATGTGGTAAGTTTATAAAAAATAGATTGAATAATCCTGAAGTTATATTTACCGCAAGTACCGCAAATGCCTGCGAAATGATAAAAAATGTGCCAAAAAGTGCCGCTATAGGTTCAGAAAATATTGTTAATATCTATAATTTAAAAGTTTTAGCTAAAGATATTCAAGACTCAAAAAGTAACTCAACCCGTTTTTTTGTGATTGCAAATTCCGATAGCTTTACAAAGTTTGAAGATCCAGAACAAAATTACAAAACCTCGATAATATGCTCTCCAAAACACAATAAACCTGGGGTCCTTTACAACATGTTAAAAACTTTCAAAGAAAAGAATATCAATCTAACAAGGATCGAGTCGAGGCCAACCAAAAAGCAATTAGGTGAATATTCTTTTTATATAGATTTTGAAGGTTATATAGAAGATAAAGATGTAATAACAGCATTAGATAAATTAGAAAAAATGAGTTCTTTCTTTAAAATTCTTGGATGTTATCCAAAGTGGAAAGAACGGGAATGAATTCTACCGGGGATTTTTTCAACATTTTTAAACTTTATGGAAAGGGAGGATTATATGAGCGATAATAAACAAAGAAGCGACGAAATTAAAAAAGGAGTATCAAAAGCTCCACATCGTTCTTTGCTTTATGCCTTAGGGTTGACAAAAGAAGAGATCGATAAACCTATAATAGGTATAGCTAACTCTGCGAACGATATAATACCAGGACATAAACATTTGAATGAAATATGTGAGAGTGTAAAAAATGGCGTATACGCAGCTGGAGGTTTACCTTTAGCTTTTTCAACGATAGGAATCTGTGATGGTATCGCTATGGGACACAGCGGTATGAACTATTCATTACCGAGTAGAGAGTTGATCGCAGATTCTATAGAATCTGTAGCTAGAGCCTACAAATTCGATGGATTGGTCCTTATTCCCAACTGCGATAAGATCGTTCCAGGGATGCTAATGGCCGCTTTGAGGTTAAATATTCCTGCGATAGTTGTAAGTGGAGGTCCAATGCTTGCGGGGAATTACAGAGGAAGAAAAATCGATTTACATGATATGTTTGAAGCTGTTGGTGCGAGAGTTGCCAATAAGATTTCTGATGAAGAGTTAAGTGAAATGGAAATGACTGCCTGTCCTGGGTATGGGTCTTGTGCTGGGATGTTTACTGCCAATTCAATGAATTGCCTAACAGAGGTTTTAGGACTTGCACTGCCGGGAAATGGGACGATTCCGGCAGTTTTTTCTAGTAGGAGGGCTTTGGCAACAAAAAGTGGAGAAAAAATAATGGAGTTAGTAGCTAAAGACATTAAACCGTTGGATATATTCACCGAAAAAACTGTAGAAAACGCCTTTACTCTAGACATGGCTTTAGGTTGTTCTACCAACACCGCTTTACATTTGCCCGCAATCGTTCACGAAGCCGGAATCGATTTCGACATAGATATTATTAATAAAATTAGTTCCAAAACCCCACACCTATGTAGTTTAACTCCCGCAGGAATTCATCACATTGAAGATTTATATTACGCCGGTGGTATTCCTGCTGTACTAAAAGAATTGTCAAAAAAGAATTTGCTCCATCTAGACTGTTTGACCGTAACAGGAAAAACCTTAGGTGAAAATCTCAAAACCGTTGGTTATGTCAACCATGAATTGATAAGGCCTATAGATAATCCGTACCATAAAGATGGAGGACTAGCGGTGTTAAAAGGCAATATAGCTCCCAACGGGGCAATTGTTAAACAGATAGCTGTATCGGATGAGATGTTGGTACATGAAGGACCTGCAAAGGTTTTCAACAAAGAAGAAGAAACCATCAAAGCTATTTATGGGGGGAAAATTAAAGAAGGAGATGTAGTAGTTATCCTATACGAAGGTCCAAAGGGAGGGCCAGGTATGAGAGAGATGTTAGCACCTACTTCTGCATTAGCTGGTATGGGATTGGATAAGAAGGTTGCCCTGATCACCGATGGTAGATTCTCAGGAGCAACACGCGGCTCTGCCATAGGTCATGTATCTCCCGAAGCTGCGGCAGGAGGTCCAATAGGGGTTGTAAGGGATGGGGATATGGTATCGATAAACATACCAGAAAAGACTCTAAATTTAAAAATATCAGAAGAAGAATTACAAGCAAGATTGAATACTTTTAAACCGATACTTCCAAAAACAAATGGGTATTTAGATAGGTACAGTAGATTTGTACAATCAGCGGATAAAGGGGCGTTTTTAGAATAAAAAAATTAGAGAGGTGATTTTATGCCGATTCATTCCGGGGCAAGAATATTCGTTGAATCTCTTTTGAGGGAAAAGGTTGAGGTCGTATTTGGATATCCAGGAGGGAAGGTTATCCCACTTTATGATGAACTCTACGACGCTCCTATAAAACATATATTAGTACGTCATGAACAAGGCGCTGCGCATGCTGCAGACGGTTATGCAAGGAGTACGGGGAAAGTTGGAGTGTGTATAGCTACTTCTGGGCCTGGAGCTACTAACCTAGTTACCGGACTAGCTACTGCGTACATGGATTCCGTACCAGTTGTAGCTTTTACAGGTCAAGCTCCGACGAGTCTAATAGGTACAGACTCATTCCAAGAAATAGACATAAGAGGAATAACCTTGCCTGTAACCAAGCACAATTACATGGTAACAAATGTAAAGGATTTAGCTAAAACTATAAAAGAAGCTTTTTACATAGCCAGAACTGGTAGACCAGGTCCAGTATTGGTAGATTTACCAGTGGATGTTCTTAAATCTCACGCTGATTTCATGTATCCTCAAAGCGTTAATCTCCCAGGATATCAGCCAACATACGAAGGTAACTACATGCAAATAAAATTGGCTGCCGAGGCGATTAATACATCCCAGAGGCCAGTTATCTTTGCCGGTGGAGGAGTTATAAATTCTAATGCTTCAGAAGAACTGACAAATATGGCAATAAAGGGAAGGATACCAGTAGTTACATCTCTTATGGGTCTTGGGGCTTTTCCAGAAGATCATGAGCTTTCTCTAAAGATGCTAGGAATGCACGGTACAATGTATGCCAACTACGCTATATCTGAAGCAGATTTGATAATAGGAATTGGAGTACGCTTTGATGACAGGGTAACGGGGAAGTTGGAAACGTTTGCTCCATATGCAAAGATCATTCATATAGATATCGATCCAGCTGAAGTAAATAAAAATGTCAAAGTTGATATTCCCATTGTTGGTAACGCAAAAAACGTTTTAGATAAATTAATTCCGTTGATAAAGGCGATCGAAAGAAAAGAATGGCTAGAAAAAATAAAAGAATGGAAAAGACGATTTCCGCTTAACTACGAATACGATGATAACAATATTAAGCCACAATACTTGATTGAAAAATTGGATGAGTTAACCGATGAAAATACTTTAATAGTAACAGAAGTTGGCCAAAATCAAATGTGGGCAGCCCAATACTTTCATTTTTCGAAACCTAGGTCATTCATAACCTCAGGAGGCCTTGGAACTATGGGATATGGTTTACCAGCCAGTATGGGTGTTCAGGTAGGAAATCCCAATAAAACGGTTATCAACATATCTGGTGACGGAAGTTTTCAAATGAATCTCCAGGAGTTAGCTACAATAAGTTCCAACAGGCTCCCAGTAAAAATAATCATTTTAAACAATGGAACCTTAGGGATGGTAAGACAGTGGCAAGAGTTATTTTTTGATGAAAGATATTCCGGCACTATACTTGAAAATCCTGATTTCGTTAAATTGGCTCAGGCTTATGGAATAAAATCGTTAAGAATCGATCAAACAAACGATGTAGAGATGGCTTTGAAAGAGGTTCTAAATTATGATGGCCCAGTTTTACTGGACGTCATTATTCCTCAAGATGAGAACGTATTCCCAATGGTTCCAGAAGGGGCATCGATCAATGAGATGTTGGAACTAAAAAAGAAAAAGAGAGAAAAGGAAAAACAGGGGGAGGTTGCATGAGACACATCTTATCAGTAACGGTGAATAATCAACCTGCAGTTTTGGCAAGGATATCTGGTCTATTCAGTAGGAGAAATTTTAACATACTGAGTTTAAATGTAGGTGAAACTGAATTACCGGAGTATTCGCGAATGACGATAGTTGTCGAAGCAAATACAGATACATTAGAACAAGTAAAAAAACAACTTTACAAACTTATAGATGTTATAAAGATCACTGAGTTGAATCAAAGCAATATGATAGAGAGGGATATGGCGATAATTAAGGTAAATTGTGGAAAAAATCAAAGAAGCCAAGTTATTCAGGTGGTCGACGTTTTTAGGGGTAAGGTTGTCGATTTTTCCCTTGACACAATAACAGTTGAAATTACGGGGGATGAAAATAAAATAAATGCCTTTATCGAAATAATGAAGGATTTTGGCATTAAAGAAGTTGTGAGAACAGGGATTGTAGCTATAGATAGAGAAATGAACAATAACGTTTTGACAAATTCATAAAAATTAAGGAGTGATAGTGTATGGTGGAAACATTCTATGAAAAGGATGCAGACTTAGGTTTATTGAAGGGAAAAACTATTGCGGTTTTGGGTTATGGAAGTCAGGGTCATGCTCAGGCACAAAATCTTAAAGATAGCGGATTAAAAGTAATTATAGGTTTGAAGAAAGATAGTAAAAGCAAAGAAACTGCCCAAAAAGATGGTTTTGAAGTATACGAAACATCTGAAGCAGTTAAAAAAGGAGATATTATTCAAGTATTGATCCCTGATGAAGTTCAGAGTGAGGTATACAAAAAAGACATAGAACCCAACTTAGACGAGGGTAATGCACTTGGGTTTTCTCATGGTTTTAATATCCATTTTGGACAAATTGTGCCTCCAAAAAACATTGATGTATTCATGGTTGCTCCTAAAAGTCCTGGTCATTTAGTCAGAAGAATGTATTTAGAAGGCAAAGGGGTTCCAGGATTATTAGCTGTTCACCAAGATTTTTCAGGAAAAGCAAAAGAGTTGGGTTTATCTTACGCCAAAGGAATAGGTTGTACACGAGCAGGTGTCATCAAAACAACTTTCAAAGAGGAAACAGAAACGGATCTATTTGGAGAACAAGCGGTCTTATGTGGTGGAACTACATCTCTTATCAAGGCAGGTTTTGAAACACTCGTTGAAGCGGGATATCAACCAGAAATAGCCTATTTTGAATGTTTGAATGAACTTAAATTAATCGTTGATCTCTTGTATGAAGGTGGATTAAAAAAGATGAGATACTCTATAAGTGACACTGCACAATATGGAGACCTTGCCATTGGGCCCAAAATTATCGATAATAGGGTTAAAGAAACTATGAAAGAGGTACTTGCAAACATACAGAATGGGAATTTTGCAAAGGACTGGATATTAGAAAACAAAGCCAATAGGCCTGTTTTCAACGCTTTAACTGAAAAAGATAATAATTCTTTGTTGGAACAAGTAGGAGCGAAGTTGAGAGCGATGATGCCTTGGATAGAAAGCTAAAAAATATAGGCAAGTGGGAGAGTGATCAAATTTGAGAAAAATAAAAATTTTTGATACTACGTTGAGGGATGGCGAACAATCTCCAGGAGTAAGTTTGACAATGGAGGAGAAGTTGGCAATAGCCGAACAGCTTTCCTTGTTAAAAGTTGATGTAATAGAGGCTGGTTTTCCTATTTCTTCAAGTAGTGATTTTGAAAGTGTGAAAAACATCGCCCAAAAAATCAGAGATGTTGAGATCGCCGCTTTAGCAAGGGCGAACTACAAAGATATCGATTGTGCTTGGGAAGCACTTCAGGAAGCAGAACAACCAAGAATTCATGTGTTCATTGCCACTTCTCCTATTCACATGAAATATAAGCTGCAAATGAATGAAGAGCAAGTTATGGAAAGAGCAGTTGAGGCCGTGAAGTATGCAGCAAAGTATACTAATAACGTTGAATTTTCAGCAGAAGATGCTTCAAGAAGCGAGTTAGAGTTTTTGTACAAACTCTTTGAAAAAGTCATCGAAGCTGGTGCGTCGGTAATTAACGTGCCTGATACTGTGGGATATGCAATTCCTCAAGAATTTGGTGAATTTATTAAGAAGATAAAAGAAAACACAAGGAATATAGAAAAGATTGAATTAAGCGTACATTGCCACAACGATTTAGGGATGGCAACTGCTAACACACTTATTGCTCTGAAAGAGGGTGCCGATCAGGCGGAGGTTGCAGTCAACGGAATAGGAGAAAGGGCAGGAAACGCCGCCTTAGAAGAAGTTTTAATGGCATTAGTTACCAGGAAAGATTATTTTGAAGATTTAGTCGTAACGCAGGATATAACTAAGATTTTGAAATTAAGCAACATGGTTTCACAATTTACTGGAATGGTTATTCAACCTAATAAAGCAATAGTAGGTAAAAATGCCTTTGCACATGAATCTGGTATTCATCAAGATGGTGTTATCAAAGAAAGAACTACTTACGAAATAATGAAAGCAGAAAGTATAGGGTTGAATTCAAATAAACTAATATTAGGGAAACATTCGGGAAGACATGCCTTAAAGGAGTTCTTAATATCATCTGGTTACACCGTGGATGAACAAACCTTTGAAAAGTTATTCATTAAATTCAAAGATCTAGCCAGTAAAAAAAAGAATTTAAATCCGCTTGATGTTGAAGCATTGATAAACGACGAACTATATAAAACGGAGGATTATTTCAAACTCAAATATTTATCCGTTACTACTGGAAACACTACACTACCGACAGCGACTATAAAAATAGCAAGAGGAGAAGATTTGATAGAAAAAGCGGCTTGCAGTGGAGACGGACCAATAGATGCCATATTTAAAGCCATAAACGAAATCGCTGAAGAAGAAAATATCACTTTGATTTCGTATAAGATAGAAGGCGTTACAGAGGGGACCGACGCCTTAGGAGAAACAACCGTTAAACTCAAAATTGGAGAAGATGTATACGTTGGGCATTCTGTTGAAACAGATATTACCCAAGCAAGTACTTTGGCCTATCTAAATGCGTTGAATAAATACATGACTAAAAAACTCCAAACAGCAAAAAAATAAAATAATAAAGCGAGGAAGTAAAGAAATGACTATTGTAGAGAAGATTCTTGCGTCTCATTCAAATAAAAGTGAAGTTAAACCTGGAGAGATTGTTAATGCAAGAGTAGATTTAGTGCTTGGGAACGATGTAACAACTCCTGTTGCCATCAAAGAATTTAGAAAAATAGGTTTATCTAAAGTATTTGATAATGAAAGGGTTGCAATAGTTCCAGATCATTTTACCCCAAATAAAGATATAAAATCTGCGCAAAATGCTTTATTTATAAGAAATTTTGCAAAAGAGATGAATATTCTTAATTATTTTGAGATAGGTAAGATGGGAATAGAACACTGTCTAATACCTGAAAAAGGACTAGCCTTACCAGGTGAAATCGTTGTAGGAGCAGATTCACATACGTGTACCTATGGGGCACTTAACTGTTTAGGTACAGGTGTTGGAAGCACCGACATGGCTGCCGCAATGGCTACCGGTTACTTATGGTTTCGTGTCCCAGAAAGTATAAAGATTGTATACAAGGGGAAGTTAAACCCATGGGTCAGTGGGAAGGATCTGATACTTTACACGATAGGAGATATAGGAGTAGACGGAGCCCTGTATAAATCTATTGAGTTTACTGGAGAAACGATCAAAGATCTTTCTATGGATTCGAGAATGACTATGGCAAACATGGCGATAGAAGCAGGGGCAAAATGTGGATTATTTGAATACGATGAAAAAACCAAAGAGTACTTAAAAGAAAGGGTAGTAAGAGAATATACACCGGTAAGTAGCGATCCCGATGCTTCTTATGAAGAAGTTATCGAATATGATGTATCAAGTATTGAACCACAGGTGGCTTTCCCACATTTGCCAGAAAACACCAAACCTGTTAATGAAGCAAAGGGGATAAAAATAGATCAATCTGTAATTGGTTCTTGCACTAACGGAAGAATAGAAGATTTAAGAATTGCTGCTCACGTGCTTAAGGGACATAAAATCAACCCTGATGTAAGATGTATTATTTTTCCTGGCACCCAAGATATATACATGCAGGCACTAAAAGAAGGCTTAATTGAAATATTCATCGAAGCGGGAGCCGCCGTAAGTACACCAACGTGCGGACCTTGCCTTGGTGGCCATATGGGAGTTTTGGCAAAAGGTGAAAGAGCAATCTCTACAACTAACAGGAATTTTGTTGGAAGGATGGGGCATCCAGAAAGTGAAGTTTATTTATCCAATCCTGCGGTGGCGGCAGCTTCTGCTGTTAGTGGATACATTACCCATCCTGAGGAGGTTATAAGGTGAAATTCAGAGGGAGAGTTTTCAAATACGGTGACAACGTTGATACCGATGTTATTATACCAGCTAGATATCTAAACAACCCTGAACCAGAAATATTGGCACAACATTGTATGGAAGATATAGATAAAGATTTCGTAAAAAAAGTTAAAAAAGGAGACATTATAGTAGCCGGAAGGAACTTTGGTTCTGGAAGCTCTCGTGAGCATGCTCCATTATCGATTAAGGCGGCAGGTGTTTCTTGTGTCATAGCAGAAAGCTTTGCAAGGATTTTTTATCGAAACGCTATCAATATTGGATTACCTATACTTATTTCTAAAGAAGCTTCCCATAATATAGAAGATGGTTCGGAAATAGAGATAGATTTAGACAATGGAATCATCAAAGATCTAAAAAACAATAAAGAATACTATTCAGAGAAATACCCCAAATTTCTTCAAGAAATAATATCTTCCGGAGGATTGATAGAGAAGATCAAAAAGGAGGTCGCTCAATAGATGCCGTCGATAGCTGTTCTACCAGGGGATGGAATTGGGAAGGAAGTAATCAACGAAGGTCTTAAAATATTAAATTTTATGGGAGAAAAGTATAATTTGAATCTTAAATTTGAAGAGTTCGAGGTTGGAGCCGAACGCTATCTAAAATCTGGAGAATTAATTCCAGATTCTCTATTGAAACAATTAGAAACCTTCGATGCCATATATTTGGGTGCAGTGGGAGATCCAAGAGTACCATCAGGTATATTAGAACATGGGATACTATTAAAATTACGATTTCATTTTGATCAATACGTCAATTTAAGGCCAATAAAACTACTAAACGACAGGTTTTCTCCTTTGAAGAAGAAGGGCGTTAATGAGATCAATTTTACAGTAATAAGAGAAAATACAGAAGGACTTTATGCAGGTATTGGTGGAATTTTAAAAAAAGATACTCAAGACGAAGTAGCGATACAAGAGATGATTTCAACTAGAAAAGGTGTAGAGCGCATCATCCGTTACGCATTCGAGTATGCAAAAAATCTCAAGGGGAAACTAACACTCTGTGATAAAAGTAACGTACTAACTTATTCTCACGGCTTATGGTTAAGGGTGTTTGAAGAGTTAAAGAAAGAATATCCAGAAGTTCAGACTGATCATTATTACGTGGATGCTATAACGATGAAAATGGTACGAAATCCCGAAATTTTTGATGTGATAGTAACCTGCAATATGTTTGGAGACATCATCACAGATTTGGGTGCAGAACTTCAGGGAGGCATGGGGTTAGCTGCCTCAGGAAATATTAATCCTAACAGTGTTTCTATGTTTGAACCCGTTCATGGTTCAGCTCCCGATATTGCTGGTAAAGGTATTGCCAATCCTATAGCTGCTATTTTAGCTGCAGCTATGATGTTAGAATATTTCGGAAGAAAAGATTTAGCTGAAAAGATTGAAGATTCAATTAAGATCTCTATCCAAGAAAACTTACTTTCTCAAGACATGGGAGGAAATTTAAGCACCAGTGAAGTAGGAGACGAAATTGTTAAAATCTTAAAAAGAGGGTGAACCGAATTGAAAGAACCTAAATTGTTTGATACCACTTTAAGAGATGGAACCCAAGGTGAGAATGTTTCTTTAACTGTGGAAGATAAATTAAAGATAGCCAAAAAATTAGATGAATACGGAATAGACTACATTGAAGGTGGTTGGCCGGGATCCAATCCTAAAGATGAAGAGTTCTTTAAAAAGGTTCAAAATATGTCATTCAAAAACAGTGAAATAGTTGCATTTAGCTCTACAAAAAGATACGGAATAAAAGCAGAAGATGATCCGAATATTTTAAAATTAGTTTCTTCTGGGGCAAAAATCGTTACTATATTTGCAAAAAGCTGGGACTTCCATGTATCTCAAGCCTTGGGCATTTCTCTTGATGACAACCTGAAACTCATAGAAGATACGATAACCTTCTTAAAAAGAAAAGGTATAGAAGTCTTTTTTGATGCTGAACACTTTTTTGATGGTTTTAACCATAATCAACAATATGCCCTTAAAACCTTGGAAGTTGCACAAAACTCCGGTGCTTCAATTGTTGTTTTATGTGACACAAATGGGGGGCAAACCCCTTCAAAGATAAAAGAGGCAATAGAAGTGGTAAAAGAAAGAATAAAAATACCTTTGGGCATTCATGCCCACAACGATTCCGGTCTAGCTGTAGCAAATTCTCTTACAGCCTTACAAGAAGGAGTTGAACAAATACAAGGAACGGTTGGAGGCTTAGGGGAAAGATGTGGTAATGCAGACCTTTGTATTATAATACCTAATTTGAAGTTTAAATACGGATTTAGATTACCGAAAATAAATGTAGAAAAAACAACTTCACTTTATAATTACGTATTTGAAGTTGCTAACTTAACTCCTGACAACAGGATCCCTTACGTGGGAAGAAGCGCATTCACACATAAAGGTGGCGTCCATGTTAGCGCCATTCTTAAAAATCCTCTCACTTACGAACACATATCTCCGGAATGGGTTGGAAACACTAGAAGGATATTAGTTTCTGAGTTATCAGGAAAAAGCAATTTGAAATCAAAGTTGGAAGAATTGGGCTTTGATATTACACAATTTTCTGAAGAACAGTTCAAAAAGTTAACATTGAAGATCAAGGAATATGAGCATGATGGATATCAATTTGAAGGTGCAGATGCTTCTTTGAAACTCTTAGTATTAAGAGAATTTTTTGACTACGCCCCAAATTTTCAAGTGGAGAATTTCAACATTCTTCATTACAATTTTGGTAAAGGCACGGGAACCGAAGCCATTGTCAAATTAAAAATAAATGATGAAACTGTCCATGCTGTTGCTGAAGGCGACGGACCTGTGAATGCGTTAGATATGGCATTGCGAAAGGCTTTAGAAGACTTTTTTCCTTCCCTAAAAAACATGAAATTGATAGATTACAAAGTAAGGGTGCTGGACAGTGCTTCTGGAACCGCTGCAAAGGTGCGGGTCTTAATAGAAACTTCAGACACCGATAAAACTTGGACTACTGTGGGTGTTTCAACTAACATAATTCAAGCCAGTTGGAAAGCATTGTTAGACAGTGTGGAATATGGCTTGTTTGTAGATAATTTGTTCCCTGTTAAAGAAAACTAACAAAACTTTCAGACACTTCAGAAATATAAGATTTTGATTTTAAAAGGATTGAAGGGCGGAGCCCTGTTTGCTGCAGTGTGCAAACCATGTTTTTTTGGACCTTTGTGCAAAATGGTTCTATATAATGCCTTAGAAACAATTTCCATATTCTCATTTGCTGGGCAAATGATGTTACGCGAATTTGGGGATCTTAAGGGGTTTACCCCTTAATGTTTGGCGAAGGAGCGCTAAATTAAGTTTTAAGATTTCTAAAGGCTATAAAAATTTCTCAGGAGGAGATAAAAAATGGAAAATATATACGCTAATCGTATGAAAAACGTTCCACGTTCTTTTATAAGAGAGATACTTAAAGTAGTTGATGACCCCGAAATAATTTCATTTGCAGGCGGTTTACCAAATCCTGATTTATTTCCAGTAGACGAGATAAAAAATGCCGCTGTTTACCAGTTTGATAATCACGGTAAAGAGATACTTCAATACAGTTCCACAGAAGGATATCCACCTTTAAGAGAATTTATCGCCAATAGGTACATGGAAAAGAAGGATTTAAATATTACACAAGATGATGTCTTAATAACTCATGGTTCTCAACAAGCCCTTGACTTACTCGGTAAATTATTTTTGAATGAAGATGATTTCATTGCAATTGAAGAACCTGGATACTTAGGAGCCATACAAGCATTATCAGTATACACAAAAAATTTTAAAACTGTAAAACTATGCCAAGAAGGGCTTGATTTAGAAGAATTAGAAGATGTTTTAGAAGAATTTTCACCAAAATTACTTTACACTGTCCCCAATTTTCAAAATCCTTCGGGTATTACTTATACAAATAAAAATAGAGAAAAGATAGCTGACTTGTTGAAAAGGCACAACATTTACCTTATAGAAGATGACCCATATGGAGAGTTAAGATTTGAAGGGGAAGATAGTGTTTCATTCAAAAAATTGATACCTGAACAAACGATACTTTTAGGATCATTCTCAAAAATTGTTGCCCCAGGATTTAGGCTGGGTTGGGTAGTTGCTCCCAAAGATGTATTGGAAAATCTTGTAACCGCTAAGCAAGGGGCTGATCTCCATTCTAATTATGTAGGGCAAAGAATAATATACCAGTTCGTGAAAGAGAACGACCTAGACAAACATATAATGAACATAAAAATGAGGTATGGTTCACAAAAAAATGCAATGACAGACAGTATTAAAAAATATTTCCCCAAAGATGTAGAATATACGAATCCACAAGGAGGAATGTTTCTTTGGGTAACTTTGCCTAACAACATCTCGGCTCTTGAGCTGTTTGACAAAGCTATTGAAAAAAAGGTTGCCTTCGTCCCCGGAGACCCTTTTTACATTGATAAGAAAAATGTAAATACCTTGAGATTAAATTATTCCTGTGCAAATGAAGAAAGTATTGAAGAGGGGATAAAAAGGTTAGCTTCTACAATACAAGAATTAGTCATTTAAATGTTCGTCAAACTTTTTAGGCAAAAAAACATCTCTTAATCCTATAAGGAAAATAATTATGCCAAATACAATGCCCAAATTTAAGTTTCTCAAAGAAGCAATGATGTAACCTAGGGAAAAACCATTCAACATCCAAGATAGAATAATTAATATTTTTTTGTTAAACGCTGTATAAAGAACAGCAAAAAAGGCAGAAAGGTTAATCAACAAATAAAAATAAGACGGATCAAAATTATTTAAATAACCAAAAAGAGAAAATAAAATCCCTACTAACAAAATAAAGTTACCCAATTTGCTGTACATACTTTTTTTCCAGGAAATGTACAGTATAATACTTAAGATTAGTAGTGACAAAATCCAAAGCAGCATATCAACTAGAAAAAAACCAATCGTAGCGTTTATAAATACAGAAATTAAGGTAAAAGCCATTTTACCACCCCTTTATTAAATAAACCTATTCTATTTTACTTAACCTAAGTAACCAAAAAATTACCCCTTTCTAAATAGTTAAGAAAGGGGTAATTTTTGTTATTTTATAATCATGGATAAATGCCTCTTAACTTTGTAGCGTTTGCTACACGTTCGATAGCTCTCACATATGCAGCTGTTCGCATATCGACTTCATACTTATCCATTGTTTGAGCAACGTCACAAAATGCATTCTTCATCTTTTTATGAAGGGCTTTTCTAATATCTTCAAGTTCCCAAAAGTTCCACTGGAGTCCTTGTACCCACTCGAAGTACGAAACCGTCACGCCACCGGCATTTGCTAAGAAATCCGGTACTATGAAGACATTTTTGGACAACAAGATATCGTCTGCTTCTGGAGTTAATGGCCCATTGGCTCCTTCAACAATGAGTTTTGCCCTTATATCATCTGCATTATTTTCATTAATTGCATTTTCCATAGCACAAGGGGCAAAAACATCAACATCTAGCTTCAATAACTCTTCGTTGGTTATCTCTTTATAACCTTCTTCGTTAACATCCAATAACAAGGCTTTTCTATTTCTAGTTCTATCCATTAGTCTTCGAATCTCTTCTGCTGTAAAACCAGATTCTTTATAAAAACCGCCACTATAATCAGATATTGCAACTAATCTATATTTAGTTTCTTCCGTGAGAGTCAAAGCTAAGTAAGAACCAACGTTACCAAATCCTTGAATGGCAACAGTTATTGCTTCGTCTTTTTTATTTAGCTTACCCTTGTCTGTCAAATACTTTACAGCTTCCTCAATACATATATTTACTCCTCTTCCAGTGGCCTCTGTTCTTCCTTCAGAACCTCCAATCTCTAAAGGCTTCCCCGTAACTATGCCTAAAGTAGTGTGTCCAACATTCATCGAATACGTATCCATCCACCAAGACATTATTTGACCATCAGTGTTTACATCTGGGGCGGGGATATCTTTTTCTTCACCTATTATGATTTGAATCTCAGAGAAGAATCTTCGCGATAACTTCTCTAATTCTGAATCTGAAAGTTTAAAAGGGTCCACTGTAACTCCACCTTTAGCTCCACCATAGGGGATATCCACCACTGCGGACTTCCACGTCATCCAAAAGGCTAATGCTTTAACTTCGTCTAATGTAACATCTGGATGGTACCTAATTCCACCTTTTGCCGGACCCCTGGAGACATTGTGTTGTACTCTGTAACCCGTAAAAACTTTGATTGATCCATCATCCATACATACTGGGAAATTAACCGTAAGTTCTCTCTTTGGCTTGATTAATACTTCTCTTAAATTTCTATCTAATTCCATGATTCTAGCGGCTCTGTCAAATTGCTTAACTGCGTTATCGTACAAGCTTACCTTCTTTGTTTCTTCCATCTTTGAAATCCTCCTTTTTCTTATTGTTTCACTCTTTCTAGAAACTATAAAACTTCACTTTTATTTTATATAAATATTTTATCCTTTTTTTCTCAAAGTTTCAAATTCAAAGAAATCTATTCTTAGACGATTAGAAGCAATTATATGAATTTAGGACCAATTATCGACATTTTTGTCAACTATGAAAAAAATTTCAAAGAAAAATTTTTCAAAGAATCTACCTAACAATTTATGGTATAATAAAATGAACAATTTATTATGGGAGAGAGTCAAATTGACAGAGGAAAAATTCGTAGAAGATCTTAAAAAAAATGATCCCGATGCGTTTAAAAAATTATACGAAGAGTATGCGCCAAAAATTTACGGAGTTTTAAAAAATTACGTTAACCATAATGAAATAGAAGATGCACTTCAAGAAGTGTTTATAAGAATTGTTAAAGGGGTAAATGGATTTAAAGGCAAATCGAAGTTGTCTACGTGGATTTATAGAATAGCTGTCAATGTTGGTAAAAATTATTCTCGCAAATATAAAAGAAGTAAAGAAACTTCTGTGGATTTCGAAGATGAAACAGATCAAAATCATAATATCCAAGCAATTTCCGATACTAACGTAAAAAATGAAGTTTTAGAAGAACTCGATTACCAAATGATTTTAAACATAATGGAAAAACTTGACGATGAAGAAAGGTTATTGATTAAGTTAAGGGATATTGATGGACTGAGTTACAATGAAATTTCCGATATAATGGAAATCCCTTTGGGAACGGTGAAAAGTAAGCTGCATTATGCTAGGAAAAAATTGAGACAATTGATAGAGGAGGCCAACTTCGTATGAACGAAAAAGAAGAAGAATTGTTGAACGAATTTTTTGATGGAAAAATCAAAGAAGATGAGTTAAACGAAAACTGCAAAAAAATAATCAATATATACAGGAACATTATAAAAACATACTTTTCGTGTGAAAACTCTGTTATCAACAATGTTAAAAGTAAACTTAATTTTAGATAACTAATAATGAAAGGGCTGAAGAAATGATCAGAGTGAAAGTGCCAGCTACTACAGCGAACATAGGACCAGGATTTGATAGTTTAGGGATATCCTTACGATTGTACAATATCATAGAAGTGGAAGAAATCAACGATTCGCTTGAAATTAATGTACCAATTGAGGATCAAGAATATATAGAAAGTAATGAACATAATTTAGTTTATCAGGCGATGAAGCGACTGTTTGACGCAGTAAATATTCACCCGCAAGGCCTTCGAATAAACCTCATAAATAATATACCCATAGCAAGAGGCTTGGGAAGTAGCGCAGCTTGCATAGTTGGAGGTCTGGTGGCTGCCAATGAGCTGTTTAATAATCCTTTGAAGAAAGAAGAGATAATGTATTTAGCAGCTACAATGGATGGGCATACGGACAATATTTTACCTGCATTGGTTGGAGGATTGACTGTAGGAAGTTTGTTGGAAAAAGAAGTTAAATATGTAAAAATGGATTTACCAACTCAGTTGAAATTATTAGCTATTATCCCTGATTTTCATTTTTCTACAAAAAAAGCCCGTTCACTTTTACCCCAAAATGTGCCCATTGAAGATGCGGTGTTTAATATAAGTAGAGTTGGCCTTCTCGTAGCCTCGCTTGTAACCGCGCATTTTGAAAATTTGTCAGAAGCCACGAAAGATAAAATCCATCAGCCATATCGTAAAGATTTTGTCCCCTACTGGGAAGAAATAACGTCTAAATTAATGAAAATAGGTGCAAAGGGTTATTTCTTGAGTGGCTCTGGACCCACGATCATGGGAATTTTAGATGGAGATTATAAAAATATTGAGAATGAAATGGTTAAATTTCTTTCTCATCTTGGGCAAAAGTATAAAGTAACTGTTTTAGACATATGTCATAATGGATTGGAGGTATTAAATGATGAGAGAAGTAATGGATGTTATCGATAAAGATGAGAATTACGTATATTTGAGAACCACAAGGACACAAGAATGTGAAAGTTGTGCAATGAAAGGTGGTTGTACGCTATTAGGTGGCTCAAACGAGCTGAATTTAAAAGCTAAAAACACTGAAAAGGTCGATGTAAAAAAAGGAGATAAGGTAGTTGTAGAAATGCCCGAAGTTCCAGTAGTGAAACTTTCTTTTTTAGCTTATGGGATTCCTTTAATCGTTTTCTTGTCTATAATTTCCATACTTTATACTTTGAGCTTTTCAGATATCTTCTCTTTCTTGGCTGGAATTTTAGGAATGGGAATTACTTATTTTTTAATTCATCAGTACGATAGAAAAAAATTAAAAGACAGATATCTTCCGGTCATACTACAAAAGTTGGAGAAAAAAATAGATCTAAAATTAAACGAAAAAGGAGAAATTTAAGATATTTAAAAGCTTGGGTAAAACCCAAGCTTTTAAATTTTAAACTCTCCCGGGAAATGACATGATACATAATGACCTGGTTTAATTTCTTTAAGTGGTGGTTCTTCTTTGCTACAAATATCCTTAGCAATTGGACAACGAGGATGAAACCTACAACCTGAAGGTGGATTTAGAGGGCTGGGTACATCCCCTTGTAAAACCACTCTTTTCTTCTTAACTTCCGGATCTGGTATTGGAATAGCAGACATCAAGGATACCGTATAAGGATGCAAAGGCTCTTCAAAGAGCTCTTTTTTCGTTGTTAATTCAGCTATCTTTCCTAGATACATAACCGCTATTCTGTCGCTTATGTGTTTCACAACGGCCAAATCGTGAGCTATAAAAACATAGGTTAAGCCATAATCGTTTTTCAAGTCAACCATTAAATTTATGATCTGAGATTGAATGGAAACATCTAAAGCGGAAACAGCTTCATCAGAAATGATTAATTTTGGATCCAATGCCAAAGCACGTGCTATCCCTATTCTTTGTCTTTGTCCACCAGAAAATTGGTGGGGATATCTATAAACGTAATCTTTGGATAATCCTACTGTTTCCATTAAGTTGGCAACTCTATCCCTTATTTCAGAAGATGTACCCATTTTATTCACTTTCATACCTTCTCCTATGATATCCAGGACTCTCATTCTTGGATTTAAAGAAGAATATGGGTCTTGAAAGATGACTTGTGCATTTTTTCTAAAGGCTCTTCTTTTTTCGTCCAAATTAGATAACAAATCTTTCTTTATTTCTCTTACCCCATCATGAAAATATAACTGGGCGTATTTTTTATCTATTTCATTATCTAATTTCTTAATTACTTCTTCTTCTGAACCTAATTCTTTTTTCATTTTCTCAAATCTTTCAGCATAAATCGTTTTAACATACTTATTAATGGTGGTACCTCTCATGAACCATGGTGTAGTGTCTTGTTCTCCCATTATAATTCGTCCGTCTGTTGGTTCGTATAATCTTAGGATTGTCATACCTGTTGTACTTTTACCACAACCGGATTCACCAACAAGCCCCAGAGTTTCTCCTTCTTTTATTGCAAAGCTAATATCGTCTACAGCTAATACATGAGCAACGGTTCTTTTGAAGACCCCTGCTCTAACAGGAAAATATTTTTTTAAATTTTCAACTTTTAAGATTACTTTGTCACTATTTGGCACTATACTTCACCTTCTTTGACTTTGTTCATTTCATCCAATAATTTGTCTATGTGCCAACAACGGGAAAAATGGCGAGGTTCTACTTCTTCCAAGTTGGGATCTTCATCTACACATTTTTGGTCAGCAAAGAAACACCTATTTGAAAATTTACAACCCTTTGGAAAGTTCAAGGGGTTTGGAACTACTCCAGGAATAGAAAGCAACCTCTCCTCTTCTTTGTCTATCCTGGGAATAGAATTCATCAACCCCCATGTATAAGGATGACGTGGCCTTTTAAAAATGGTTTTGATGTCACCACTTTCAACCACTTCTCCACCATACATAACTATCGCCCTATCAGCCATCTCAGCAATAACTCCAAGGTCATGTGTAATAAAAATTATAGACATTTTAAACTCATTTTGTAAATCCTTCATGAGTTCCAGTATCTGTGCCTGTATGGTAACATCCAATGCGGTAGTTGGCTCATCTGCTATGAGGATGGAAGGGTTGCAAGCTAACGCCATAGCGATCATGGCTCTCTGTCTCATTCCACCGGACAATTCATGAGGATATTGGTCAATTCGCCTTTCTGGTTCAGGAATATCAACTTTTCTTAATAAATCAATCGCTCTTTTTTTCCCTTCTTTTTCACTAATCTTAAGATGCAATTCAAGAGATTCCATGATTTGTTCCCCAATCGTGTAGACTGGGTTTAAAGCGGTCATAGGTTCCTGGAAGATCATGGAAATCTCATTACCACGTATCCTTCGGAGATGATTGTCCGATAAAGATAAAACATCCATATCTTTGTACTGTATTTCTCCTTCAGCGATCCATCCATTTTCGTCTAGTAACCTTATAGTGCTTAGCGCAGTAACTGTTTTGCCTGAACCAGATTCTCCCACTATTGCCAACGTTTCACCTGGATAAAGATCAAAACTGGCTCCATTGACCGCCTTTATTATACCATCCTCTGTCTTAAAATGAACATGCAAATTATCAACACGAAGTATAGGTTTGCTATTGTTATCTTTCAAAAAGCTTCCTCCTCTCACTTTATCGTCTCATTCTCGGATCAAAAACATCTCTTAGGGCATCTCCTAGTAAATTCCAACCCATGACAAAAAGAATCATAGCCACACCAGGATATAAGATCGTGAACCAGTACTGTCCTGGATTTGTACCCCCAATGATCCAGTCGCGGGAATATGATAATATTGATCCCCAATCGGCGTATCCTTGTGGGGCACCTAAACCCAAGAAACTTAGAGCTGCTGCAGTGATAACCATTGATCCGATCCTCATAGTAGCATTTATCAAAACTGGAAATATCGTATTAGGTAAGATATGTTTGACTATAATTGCCGCATCCCTTACCCCAAGAGCTTTCGCAGCCATAACGTACTGCTCATTTTTGGCTTGAAGTATATTCCCTCTGATCAACCTGGCTGTGACCATCCAACCAAAAATTATCAAGGCGATCATCATATTTCTAACTCCAAGACCTAAAATAGTTGTTAAAACCATAGCTGCAAGCATAAAAGGTATTGACATAAAGATATCCGTGATTCTCATCAGAACTTCTTCGAGCCAACCACCAAAATAGGCAGCTACTGAACCTATAAAAAGCCCTACGATAGTTGAAATTAAAACTACCACCAACCCTATTTGAAAAGCGGTTCTACTTCCCCAAACAACACCGTAAAAGATATCCTTTTGATTTACTACCCCAAAGGGATGTTCAGGAGATGGTGGTATAGGCTCTAACGTTGAAACTACGTTGGGAATCAAGAACGGATTGAATTCAATTGAGTTCAAGAAATCTTTGTTTAATGTTTCATAAACGTTTAAAGCTTCATTTTTGAAATCTTGTCCATTGAGTGATTGAAGATCGCTGATCATTTCTGAAAATCTTAAAGACCTTTCATACCTTTCAACTACGTTTTCATATTCATTTCTCAACCTTCTAATTACACCATTAGTATCTTCATCAAAATCTTCGTAGTAGGACCTATTTAGAACATACATATCAACTAATCCTTTAATTTCAGATTTTAATTCTTCTTTTTCAATCTCCCCATTTTCAAACTTTTCAACACTTTCCATCAATTTTGACATATCTTGATAGTCCATTTCAGCAAAAAAATATGTGTCTTCCCAATAGTTTTTAAACTCTTGAATAATAGAATCTTTATTTCCCGTTGGATCTTCATTTATTTGTTCACGGGCTCTTTCCAAGTTTCTTTCGTTTGGTAATTGAGGAGGTGCTATTACTGGTGCCAGTATCGCTATAATTATGAAAAATACCAATATAGAAAAACCTATGATAGCAGAAGGATTTGTAAAAAAGCGTTTTAAAGCCCTTTTTGTTTCTTCATTCACAATTTCCACCTCACCCTAACCTAATTCTTGGATCGATAAATGCGTAAGATACATCGATTATAAGATTTCCTACAATAAGTATGAAAGAAGTAAATAATAGAACACCCATTATAGAAGCATAATCCAATTGTTGAGCGGCTGTTGCAGCGAAGGATCCTAAACCTGTTCTAACAAAAACCATCTCTACTATAACAACTCCCGCCAATAAACCGATGACCATTTGACCCGCGGTTGTTACAACAGGGATCAAGGCATTTCTTCTAGCATGCTTGTTTATAACTAATTTTTCTGGTAACCCTTTTGATCTTGCAGTTCTTATGTAATCTCTTCTAAGAACTTCCAACATAGAAGATCGGGTGATCCTCAGTAGATTAGCCCACCATAGCCAAGATATAGCAATAATTGGACCTATAATATGTCTTAAAGCATCCCAAAATATATCAATTCTTCCATTGAGTAATGCATCTATAGTCAAAAGATGAGTATAGTTATTAAAGGTGGCACTTTTTACAATTTCATCTGCCCATAAACTTAGGTTACCTGGAGGAAACCATCCCAAGCCAATATAAAATATCAATAAGACAAGGATTGCCCAAACAAAATCTGGCAAAGACCAACCAATTAAAGCAAATATTCTAATAACTTGATCTATGAATGAATTATGATGAACTGCAGCAGTAACCCCAAACCATATACCAACTCCTATTATAGGGAAAAGAGCATATAGTGCTAATTCTACTGTATAGGGAAATCTGTGTAATAAAGCATCAATAACAGGCTCTTTCCCCACTACAGACCAACCAAGATCACCTTTGAACAAATTCCCTATCCATTTGCCGTATCTAACAGGCCAAGGATCGGTCAATCCATACTGCTCCATCAAAGCAATTTTATCTTGATCAGATAACTTGGCATAAGTATTTGGATCAACGTAAGTAGATAAAAGTTTCAGTGGTCCCAGTAATTGTTGCATAGAAAAAACTATCAATGTAACGCCCAACATAATCAAAGGGAGTAATAACAACCTTCTCATAATGTATGTGGTCAAAAGCAAACACCTCCGCTCTGTTATTTATACTTATTAAGTAATCACTTAAAAAGAGAGGGGAACCCCCCTCTCTTCACATTCTACTACAAAAAACTTTCTTTTCACAATATTTTAGCAGAATTATTACTCTACCTTAGTATAGTTATAATAATAGTCACCTGGCCAAATTGGATTATTTATCCATCCTTTTAGCCAAGAACGATGGACCCTCAACCCTTGTGGCTGATAAAGTGGTAAAACAAGAGCGTAATCAAAAACAAATTCTTGAATATCTATGTACATTTGCTCTCTTTTAGCAGGATCAGATTCAAGGGCTGCATCTTCTATCATTTTGTTCAATGATTTTCCACCAAATTCTGGTCTTGGCAAGCTTGCAAATTCCGCAAAGTTATCGCCGTAGAATCCTCCGTAATCACCTTCGCTGTGATAATAGGTGAAAATAAAGTTATGTGGATCTGGAAAATCCGCAACCCAACCTATGATGTAAACTGGAAGCATCATATTTTCTCTTTCATCTAAGTAAGTTGGCCATTGAACCCCTCTAACTTCAACTTGGAATCTAGGATTTATCTTTGCTAAATTATCCCTCAATATTTCTGCAGATACTCTCCTTGAATCGTTTCCTGTATTGTAAAGAATAGTCATATTGAAACCTGTTTGCCATAATCTACCTTGATAAGCCCGTTTGAAGTAATTTTCAGCCTTTTGCAGATCCAATTCGTATGTTGGGAGATCTTCGTCGAACCCTAAGAATCCAGTTGGTAAAGCGGTAGGAACTTTTTCACCCAAACCGTTCAAAACTTCATTTATCATACCATCATAATCAAAGGCATAAGCAAAACCTAATCTAACATTATGATCTGCAAAGAAATCTGGTGGAATACCGTTTCCATCCAATTGACCTGAACCAATGTATGGCGACTCTGGATCAACTTGCCAATTGAACCCTAAAGAGGTGATTGAAACCTCAGGTGTGCCAGGGATAACGGTCAAACCATCCATAGAAAGTACAACATCTAAATATTGAGCAGGAACATAAGCTATGTCAGCATCACCTGTTTCAAGCATAGCTCTTCTCGTCGACCATTCGTCTATACCTTGAATGATTACTCTTCTTATTGGGGCGGGACCCTTCCAGTAATCGTCGAATCGTTCGAGCGTTACCCTTTGTTGAGCGTGATCCCATTCGACCAATTTATACGGACCTGTTCCCATCGCATGGTCAAAGTATGGAGACTGCTCTTTTGTCCATCCGTGATACTTCCACCAACCTTCGGCATTTCCATCCCAAATGCCTAATTCCACAGAGTATTCTTTATCTAATATCGAACCCCAACTACTTCCAGAAGCAATTACATTCAAAAATGGGGCGAAAGGTCTTGCCAAATGGACAAGAACTTCATTACCTTGAACTTCTACCGCAGGATCTATCACGTCATTATAGAAATTAACTAGAGCCTCTTCGTATTCAGGAGATGTAGGATTCATCTCACTATCAAATATAGTATCCCATGAAGCACCTACGTAATCTTCTACCAACGTTCTAATACTGAAAACACCAAACATAGGATCTAAGTACATCCATACTGGTCCTCCAGGTGGGTTGTATAATAGTGCTCTTTCGAAGGTGTATTCGACATCTTCAGGGGTTAAATCGTTACCGTTGTGGAATTTTACACCTTCTCTTATTGGAAAGACATATGTTGTTCCACCGTCTCTCAAATAACCATTTTCAACTGTAGGGACAACCGTTGAGAGCATAGGAACAAACTTACTCATACTTTCACCATCGTATGCTACCAAGTTGTCATATACGTTGAAAATAACTTCACCACTAGAAGTGTCGTAAGCATGGTGAGGGTCTAAAGTATCTGGTTCACTTAGTGTGGCATCGAAAATCATATCAGGGTTTTTCACCTGAGTAAAGGCAAAAACACCCATCAAAGTAACCATAAGAACAATAAAAACCTTTTTCATACCTCTACCTCCTTTACAGATTTATTAGAATTGTTACACACTAACAATACTTTCCCAAATAATCTCCTTATATATTTTATCACATTTTATCTTAATACACAAGTAATAAATTTTAATTTGAAAAAAGTGCTTTTTGTTTGCAAGTTTGACGCAAATCATCATATTAATAGTATTCCACAAAATTAGATTTTTATCAAGTTCGTTTACGGCTTATCTGAAGGAATTATAAACGATTAAGACCAATTAAAAGCAAATATTACCAAAATAATTAAAATATGAAAAATTTTTCATAGTTTATAAAATTTAGCTTGCTTGTAAGAAGTATGGGTAGAAAAAGTGAAATATGAACATAGGACTAAAATAACCACATGATGGTAGTCGGGTTGGCTAAAAAGTTTAATATAACCCAAAATAGGTTGTGGAAATTGTTAGAATTCTACGTTTCAAAAGATAGAACCTCTAAATTTCAAAAGCCTTGACTATTTCCACCAACTCTTCTCTTTCTTCCCCTTCAAAAACATAAAAAGAAATAGCAGAAGGTTTTCTTTTCAACGTATATTTTTTCACGAATGAATTAATCTCTTTTGGTACTTTCGGTGTGAATTCTTTTGGTATATCTTTTAAATCATAGTACCTACCGTAATTCATTATGAACTTTTCTATCGTCTTTTTTTGTCTTGCATTAAGACCAATGTAATTTTCAATGAACTCTTTTAAATTCTTTTTATTTAAGTCTTTCATAAACCTTTTTACAACTTCTTTCCTTCCCAAATAAAAAGGATGTTCATTGAAGGTTATATTTTTGTTTGTGTGGATTTTTGGTTCTTGAACGTTTGTTAGTAAAGAATTAAACTCTATCTTTGGATTTCTTTCAAAGATAGAGTTTACTAACTCTTTCGTGTAGTAATCACATCTTTCTTCAATTAAACTGTCATCTTCTATCTCTTTAATTATCTTTTTTAGATCAATCTTTTCTTTGTAGTAATGAACGAGGTAAGATGTAAAGAGTTCTGATATTTGTCTTTCTTTTGGAAAGTTCTTAAACTTTTCAAGGTTTATCTCAAACTTCTTATCTATATCCTTCTTTTTCAATTCTTTGATTATACATATAGGTGTGGATGTATCGATTTCAAACTCAAGAGCATCTATTATGTTTCTCAAGGTACTTGGTTGAATGTACTGTGTCTCTTCAAATAAAAACTCTTTCAACGTTTTTTCAGAAATGTTCATTGAGTCTATGGGTATCTTTTCTTTTCCTATCTCTTTCCTTATGAAATCTCTCAGCTTTGGTGTACCTCTGTGTTGGTTGTTATCCAAATTGAATACATAGTACTTTAATTGGTTAATGATATCTTTAAAAGTATTTTTTATCGGTTCACTTTCAGATTTGTTTAGTTGAGATAAACACCTCGAAAAGATAAAGGCGGTCTCATAAACCAGAGGGTCGTTATTATTCTTCTGTACTTGAAACACAGTATCAAGGGAATTGAAAACTTTAAAGTTATCATCATCGAAATAGTAACCAAGATAAAATCCCAATGGTAAAGTAAAAGCTAAAGCCTTTTCTTTGTTAATATCTTTCAACCACCAAGATATATTGTTTAAAGCCTGCACCATGCCAGAAGGATGTGGAATAGTTTTTAAAACCTTAAATGCTTCGATGTTTAAAGAAACTGCTTCATCGTATCTTTCTTCGTTAAAAGATAATACAAACCATCTTTTTTCAATCCCTTTATCTCTTTATCTCTTTATCTATTATCTCAAGGGCTTCATCGTATTTAACATCCCATTTTAATTTCAAAACGTTTATGTAATTGACAATGTTTTTATTTTTATCTGTTTTATCACTTTCTAAGTAATGAACAACATAATTCAAAATTGGTCTTATGAACTGTCCTTTATTAACAATTTTGACCAAAGATCGAAGATTCATTCTAAGAACCTCCTTATCCTCACGAAATGTTTACACAGCGTTATAATAATACAATATAAATTTACTTCAATTCAACTTAGAAATTTTCTAAAAATAAACCGAAACCATTCAAACATAATTGTACCATAATACAGATAAAAAAAGAAAAAGAAAATATAAGTAATTTAAAGATAACAAAAATTATCGAGTTTGATTTTAATATAAGTATTTTTTGACCGATCTCTGTAATACTTTATAAATACATATTTGAAGCCAATTAAAAAAACAGTTGAAAACCATATGGAAAAGCGTATGATTAAAATAAGGGATTGAATTATTTGAGATATTAGTTTTAAATTAAAAAAATAATTCAAGGGGGTGAAAAAGGATGAAGGGATTTTTTGTTGTTTTGTTGATCACAGGTCTGCTATTGAGTGGTATATTTGTTTTTGGTGGAGATGGTCGCATTACAGGATCAACAGATGGAGTAGAACCCACAGAGATGGTAAGTGTTGTGGAAGAAGTAGGGTAAATGCTTGGTTAGGGCTTTTACTTTGTACAAGAAGCAACAGTTGAAAAAAAATTTACAAGATTAAAGAAAGTAACTAGATAAGTGTTTGGAAGATATACGCTTCAGAAATGGGTCAAAACAATGATTAACGAAAGGTAAAATAAGTTAAGGCAAGAAGAAAAAGAACTAAAATATTGAATAATTATCCAAAATGCTCTTTGAAAATCGAAATAATTCTTAAAAAAATAGAAAAGTAATTAGAATTGAAGAATTTTTTAGGGAAATACGCATAAAAAAACCGGACGGAACCCCGAATATCAGAAATTAGAGAGGAGTAACTCGATTTTACTCAAAAATGGTAAGTTTTTCTTTGATTTCCTTAATTTTTATTCTATTTTCTTTGTATGAAACATGGAACTCATTTGGTGTCAAGTAGTTCAAAGAGCCATGAGGTCTAATATTAAGATAAAAATCCAAATACACTTTGTATTTCATAGTGAAATCACTAATATTAGTAAAGGTATTCAAAGGAACAAACTCTCTTTGGACACTCGAATGAAAAGATTCGATAAAGGCTTGACAATCTGGATTATGTGGATATCCGAACTCATGAAGTATACCAACATTTCTCATAAAATTTTCTGTTAACAAAGAAGTGAACTGAGTACCGTTATCTGATCTAATAATCAAGCCTTTTCCTGATATTCCTCTGTGCCTAAGAGCTTCAAAGATTGTTTTAATTATATCCTTTGATTTACATGATGGACCGACGTAAGAACCAACGATTTGTCTATCAAAAGTATCAATTATGCTGAACACTTGTACATAACCATCTTTAGTTTTGAAGTATTTGATATCCATTTCCCAAAACTGGTTAGGAGCTGTTGCAATATGTTTTTGAGGACCTCTTCTTGGATGTGGTGAATGGTTTGTATATTTTCCAACCAAACCGATTTCGTGTTTCAAACGGCTCATCTTTTTGTGATTGATAATTATTCCATAATTTTTCTTGAAATACGCACACAGCTTAGTAGAACCAAGAGTTTTCAAATAATGCTTTGAGACATACATATTGAGATGTTCCTTGATTTTTATTAGTTCAGCGATTACAAATTCATCAGGAACCTTATCACCATTCACAGTATAGCAAAAACCTCGAGTTTTAGAATTAGAATGCTTTTTCTTTGACAAAGAACTGGTATCCAAGAAGAGCCTCGTCTTGTAATAATAAGTGTTAGGTTTCACGTTGAACTCTTCAAAAAGATAAGAAAGAGAAACGCCGTACTCTCTATGTAACCTATTGACATATTGAATATCCAAAATGGGTGTAGATTTGAAATCAGCATGTCTATTTTCCATCATTTTCTCTGATTCAAATTTTTTTTTACAAACTCAACTTGTTCTCTAAGAACTCTGTTCTCAATATCCTTTTCGATCACCAAATCCTTCAAACTCTGAAGAGTCTGAGCGAGTTCGGGATATTCCATACAAAGCCGAGAAATCTCATCCAAATCGACACCGGAATTCTCGTAAACCACAGGAGGAATCTTAGAACCACGAGAAACAATGGAATTTTTATTAAAAGAGCCATTGAAAAAGCAAGAATAATTCTCACCAGAATCTCTAAACTTCTTAACCCACTTATAGATATTTCTGGTAGGGATGTTGTAAGTTTTACTAAGTTGAGAACAAGAAACACCTTTTTCGACACACTCTTTAACAACGTTAGCTTTTAACTCGGAGGGGTAAGACTTCACAAAAATCACCTCTTTTAAGAATTTATATTTATTATACTACCTTGCCCCTAAAATAAGAAAATGTCCTGTGGGTCAACTGTGGACTTTAAGTGGATAAACAGACGCAGTCAGAAAAGGAGTTACAACTGGGAACAATTTCAGCAGTTTCTCCACTTTAATCCTTTGCCTGTACCAAAGATATATCACTTAACTTACACTCTGTCCTGAAGACAGTGATGCACTACTGAAGAGCCGTATGCGGGAAATCCGCACGTACGGTTCTGTAAGGGTCATTAAACCGGAAGGATGATGTCTACTCGACAATGACAATTGAATGACCTCCTTACGAGATAATAAAAATGTGGTATCAAATAAATTATGCAGTGAGGAGGTAAAAGTATAATATTGAAGGTATTAAAAGTTGGTTACAATGCATGTTTTAGAATTTCTGAAGACACTATATAAAATCTCTTATTAAGGAGGTGAAACCATATGCTAGCAAAAAAGGAAGTTTACTTAAGTGGCTGGGGTGATATGTGCTGTCGTTCACATGATGCGGCTTTTTTTCAAAGTGATTTCAACGAATTTGAAACAGAAATTCTTGAAGCACTTGCTAGGATTGAAACCGAGCCTTCTGAAATCGTACTTAAAAACGAGGAGTAAGCTAAAAAGGGAGGAATACTAAGTGTTCCTCCCTTCTTCGGGTTACTATTACAACATATAAAGGTGGGGCATTTGAATGATAAAATTAGGAAAAGAACTTGTTAAATCAAGATACCTTCATACATTTAAAAAAGGTGATAAAACAATAATATTCAATAGCTTGAATCTTGAAATATTTGAAGGAGAACAATCTTACTACGAAATTATAAATAAATATTTGGTTCCTTCAAAGTGTGTAAACATTACTAAAGAGTTATCTGAATTATTTGATTCAAAAATTATTGTTTATAAAGAGGAAAACGAGTCAAATCAAGCATTAAAACGATTGAGGGAACTGCGGAGTAAGGCACTGAGAGAGAAGAAGGGAAGAATAGGTTTTATGCGCATTGATCTTACTGAGCAATGCAATATGGCTTGTTCCTACTGTTTTCAACAACAATTTTATAAGCATCGTCAGCCAGTTATGAGTATGGAAAAATTTGTTGAGATTATGAACTGGTTTATTGAGGAGAATCGAGGAAACGTACCACGTGTACAATATTTTGGTGGGGAACCACTTCTAAAATTTGATCTAATACAGAGGGGTAATGAAATGTTAGTTGATGCGAAAAATAAAAATAATATAAGCAATTATTCACAAATAATTACAACTAATGGAACTCTTATGACAAAAAAAATTGCAGATTATTTAAACAAATGGAATTTTGATGTAGCATTTAGCCTTGATGGGTGGAAAGACCTTAACGATAAAAGTCGCGTGTTTAAAGGAGGGCAAGGAACATATGATAGAGTTTTACAAGGAATTCATAATTTTAGGAGTTCAGGTGGAAATGTTAATATTTTGCTTACACCGCGGAATGACAATTTGGTTCATATTCCAGAAATTGTTAAGCATTTTGTTGAAGATTTGGGAGCAACAACTGTTGGTGTTAATTCTCCTCAACCGACAGAGGCAGGTTGGGAGGTAGAAGGACATGGTCTTGCGAAAGCCACTCAAAAGGCGTGGGAATACTGCATTGAAAAAAATGTTAATTTCGTTGGACCGGGGACGTTCATTCCCAAAATAATCAAATCAAAGTCTGCTCAAGTTGGTCGTTGTGTGGATGGAAATAGTGGAGAAGCTGAAGCAGAGTGGTCAATATATATTTCTGCAACAGGCGATTTTTCTTATTGTCTTGTTCATCACCAAGACGATAGATGTGTATCGGATGACCCAAAACAGATAAAGCAAGAATCAAAATTCAGATTGTGGCATTATAACACTTCTGATCATCCTGAATGCGATACTTGCATTGCTAGTCAAATCTGTGGTGGTCCTTGCAGCCTTGAACTGGCTTTACGCAGGGGAGAATTAAATCCAGATCGATGTAAATTTTATAAAGATATGGTCGAGTGGGTGGTGAAAAGGTGAATCTTCAAAAGAGAACATTGATTAAACAGTTGGATCAATTACCAGAAAATTCTATGGTAAAAATTTGCGGTTGGTTAGCCGTATCCAATGAAGACTTAATTGTTCGTGATTTCACGGGTGCAATCATTATAAAAGATATCGATGAAAAACTTTCTTCTGAAATAGGAAGCCGTGTCCAGGTCAAAGGGCTTTATTGTGGTAATAAAATAATGGTAAAAGAATTGAGCATAATCAGCCGATCGAATTTAATTATTTCAAATGATAAAGTTCAATCAATAAAAAAATATAGACAAACAGAACATGTGAACTTACTTCGGCAGATGAATATCGCTGAACAACTTGTTCGAGGTTTTCTATTAGAAAACAATTTTATAGAAATAAGAACACCCATCTTATGGGAGCCGCCTATTAGAGAATATGGGCAGCTGGAGTTAGAGGCTGTTCATCCTGAATTTCATAATTCAATGTATTCCCTCCTTCAATCTCCATTAGTTCCATCACTATTAATTGCAATTGGCGGTCTTGAAAGGACATTTCAATTTTCTCGCTGTTTTAGGTGGGATCCCCAGGGAGATGATAATACTAAGTCACTAGAATTTAACCAATTACACTTAACTATGGCTTTTACCAGCATGGAAGAAGGAAGAGAATTTTCTGAGAGATTGATTTCGCATCTCATAAACAATTTAAAAGGCGAAGGTTTTTCAAATAGTTTTTCTCGAATAACGTACGATGAATCAATCATGAAATTTGGTAATGATCGACCTGACTTTCGATATAATGAGATTCTAACTCCAATTATTTATTCGAAAGAAATTATTAATTCTCAAACTGATAGTCTTTTTCAAGGTGTATTAGTAAAATCATTACTGCCTGAATTTGTTCTTCGAACGTTGCTTGAATCTCTAGGTAAGTACTTCGAAAATGTAGGTATTATGACCATGTCGGGTGGAAATGTGAAAAAGTATGGTAATATCCACTTGAAAAATTTTAAGGCGTGGATTTCTAAATTTAATATAAAAAGTGATGTTACACTTTTTATACTTCAACCTAAGAGTGAAAGGTACGATCCACTAATAAAAGCTTTTTGTCGACAATTGGCGAAATACTTAAACCAATCAATAAAAGAGATAGGTATTGGATGGGTGGAGAACTTCCCATATTTATTTAAAATGGATGAGTTAAATGAAAAGGAATTAAAGTACTTAAAACATTTTAGTAGAAGTTTGTTTGGTCGTACTTATAAAGAAAATGGAAAAATATATTTAAGAAGTCATGATTTAATTTTAAATGGCGTAGAAATTGCAAGTGGTGGTGAAAAAGAACATGATGCTCTAAAGTTTAAGGAGAACTTAATTGTTGCAAGCAGGGGAGCGAATATAAATTTGGAAGATTATAATTACTACATTGAAGCTCTTCAAAATGGAGCTCCACCTCTTTATACAATTGCATTTGGTTGGGAAAGACTCCTGTCTCAAATATTCAAAACCAACTCAATATATGATTTAATAATATTTCCTAAGGACGGTGCTGGAAGATGGAAAGTAATAGAGTAAAAATAGAACAAGAAGCGAGGTTTGATCAAGTTAAAACGACGGAGTTATGTGAGGAGTATTTAAAAGTCGTGCAAAAAATTCTTCCGGGAAGAATAATGAGATGGGGATTAGATTGCCAGGTTCCGTTTGTAACACTTAATAAGTCAGTAATAACATCTTCTATTAATAAATTATATGAGCTAAAAAATAAATTACTAGCTATTCACGAGGATTCAATTGATTTTCAAATGCTAATTAAATCAATAAATTATAGATTATTTGAAATGGATGTTTTGTCAGAATGGCAGACGAGACCTTATTTTTATATCGAACGACAGCTGAATTTTTTTGTGGATATATTCCAATCTGAATTATCGAAAAGCTTTAGTAAGGAATGGTTTGATGCTCGTATAAAGTCTATACCTGATCTATGTTTTACTGCCATCGAAAATTTAGATTGGCAAAGGGTGCCCTCCATAGAACGAATATGGGGTTCTATAAAATTAAAACGTATTTCTCAAATGCTCGAGGAAGTCCTAGTTAATCGGGGGGAATCAGAAAAATTTATACAGTCTATTTTAAAACCTCTACAAGAGTTTAGAAACAGGTTGGAGGACAAAACAGTCCTACATCCGATTATAAAACCTTGGAATTTAAATCAGCTTGAAAGGGTTATTGATGACATCTCTGGAATTAAGATAGATTCAGAGTTCCTTAGAGAAAAATGCTTGAAGATAATATCAGATACCAAAGTAATTGCTTCTCAGATACGAACTAAAAAGAATGGTATTAAGGTTGAAAAAGCTTGGATTAAAAAAAAATTACAAGACATATCCATTGCCTTCGCTAGTCTATTTGATATCTCTAATATGTTACTTGGTAGTTTAAAAATTTCATTAATAAATGATCTAAACGATGAAGATATTAACAAGCCACGAGCTTCGTACGCGATAGTTAATACATTAACGAATGAACCATCCTTTTACTTTTTCTGTAGACCAAGCTCTTATAGTAACCAAAGCCAACTTATCTTAGATTTAGTACATGAGGTATACCCTGGCCACCATTATGAACGCACACTTTACTATTCAAGTAACAAGAATAATTTATGCAGATTATCATATGAGAACATTTTTTTCATAGAAGGTTGGGCAAAGTATGTCCAAGATCAGTATTTATTATTGAACTTTGATGAAGAAATGAACCTTTGGAATAAAAGGGATCATTTTGTTATGGCTCTAAAGGCTTTGGCGGTGTTATGCGTTCACAAACAGAATGCTGACTGGTCATCTTCAATGTCTTATTTGTCTAACTTAACCGACTTGCCTTCTGAAATTATTGCATCAATTCTACTTGAAGCATATTTAAATCCAATTGATACTTTGGCGCCCCTTGTGGGTATCTTAGCTATACAAAAATACAGTGAGGTAAATGGTATCGATAATAATCTTATAAAAACAGGAGGATCTGACCTATGGGGCGTTTTGGTAAATCAATGAAACCCGACTCTACAATAATGAAATATTATTTTATTATTATCCTTTATAACGGTATTGATAAATTATTCGGAACCGTCTATGTTGCTCATATGGGTTTAAGGGGATTAACTTCATTTCAAATTGGCCAGGTATTAGCGATTTCTTCAATAGCGTTAAGTATATTTGACTTTCCAACTGGAAACATTGCTGATAAATACGGGAGGAAAAGATCGTTAGTGTTAGGATTTTTTATATGGTCCATCGGGTTACTGGTATTCTTCCAAGCAAATAATCTATTTACTTTTATCTTGAGTATTTTATTGTGGGCAGTCGGCGTTTCATTGATTAGTGGTACTCCAGGAGCTTGGTTTGTTGATGAAATTACTAAAGAGGGTCGAGCGCATTTAAAAGCGAAAGTGTTTCCGAATGCAAATGCAATTTCACTAATATTCGGCGCTATCGTGGCTTTATTGTCCTCTGTTCTTGCAATTGGTCGTCCGGATTTTCCCTTATTAGTTGCTGGTATAATGGCACTTGGAACATCGATCATGCTTATTTTTATTTTAAATGAAAATTACGGAGATAGGGCAATTTCATTTAGGAAAGCCCTTGTTCGAAACACAATTGATATTTTTAAAAGTGCCACAATGAGATTAATTTTGATTTACTCTATGACAGGAAGAATTGCTTTCCAGACCTTTGTAATGATATGGCAATTATATATGGTCAAAGAGCTTAAATTGTCTACCGCATACTTAGGTTTTACAATGGCTATTTTTCTTGTAGTATTAGCCGTTGGAAATAGTTTAGCAGGCATACTTCTAAAGCGTTTTGAAGGTGTGAAAGTATCAATAATAGGACAAGGTTTAATTGCAATTGGTTCTATTACAATTGTTTCTCACACTTCAATTGTTGCTTTCTACTTAGGAGCTAGTTTAATCGAATTGGGATTGGGCATAGATAAGAGTGCAAGTTCAGTATGGGTTCATGATTTCATTCCAAGTGAGAGGAGAGCATCTTATATTTCAGCTATTTCTGCTGCTGGATCCTTGTTTGGTTTTACTATTCCTTTAGTAAGTGGTTATATTGCGGATCAGATAGGTTTTCGCTACAATTGGTTGTTAGCATTTATAGGAAGCCTTATTACAATTACACTATTAATCAAAATCGGTACTGCAATAAGAACTGTGAGAGAAGGGGTACAGAATGTCGAGAAATCAAAATAGTGAAATCAATACTTGTTTCCATAAGGTACTATCTGAATGCGGAGTAATTGATCAATTTAAAAAAGTGATCATTATCTTTAAAGAGAATGAATACGTTTGGATAGAACTTAAAAACGTATTGGAAAAATATGAAGTTAATACTATAATGGTTCGTATTCCTAATGAAGAAAAAGATATTAACTCGTGGATTCCCAAAAGATGTGAAAATGGATTATTTTTTATTGAGCCGTTAGGTTTCTACGAAGCTGATTTGACGATATTCGGACTACCAATAGAAGCCCGCGATTATATATTTCAAAAACGCTTGCATGAGAGATTTATCGAACTTCAAACCTCTGGTCAACCTACTATTATGATTGACTGGCCACCTGAAGATATAGAATCTTCGCTCAAAGAACTAGTAAGTCACTTATATATCCGGGCTTTATGTGCTGATTACTCAAATGTTCATACAGAAAATGAACGCTTAAAAAATTGGTTGAATAGGGGACGTGCATATCGAATAACTACCAGTAACGGTACCGACATATTAATTAAACGAGAAGAGCGCCCTATCCATACTGAAGATTGTCTTATTAACAAAACGAATAAAAGTATTTTGCAACTGCCATGTGGAGAGGTCTTTTTTGCGCCCATTGAAAAAGCTTCAAATGGAGTACTAGTAACAAAAGTGGGTAAGAAAAAGATAGAGATTAGTATAAAGAATGGTGTTGCTAGATTTGAAGATGAAAGGTTTCTTAAAATACCTAATGAATCCTTTTTAGGGGAATTTGGTATAGGCACCAATAGATCAATGGCTAAGCTATTTTCGTTATCTTCAGGTGAAAAGGCTTACGGAACTTGCCATTTTGGTTTTGGTAACAATACAGATATAGGTGGGCAAATTTCCACTGAGTATCATTATGACATCATAATTGATGAACCTACGATAACAATTTTGGAATGATTTATGTCATGACAATAAGACATTTTCTTTACAATAAAAAAAAGATAGAAATTTTATCTCTTAACGGTAATTGGATCGACTTTCACGATTTAATTCCTTATATACCTATCGAAGATGGGGATCAGTTCTTTTTAGTCCTTTTTGGTAAAAAAGGAGAAAGGAAGATTTTTGTTGCTTACTATACTGAGAATACGATAGAGTGGCTAACAGTTTTTTTTGATGGTAGAGATGAGCTTTTTGATAAATGCCAAGCAAATATTGTAATCGAAAAAGTAGGAAATGAATTGACCCTAAATGTACAGTACCAAATAAGAGGAGTTAATATAGACTCTTATTTGATACTATTAGTTGAAGAAAAAATAAAAAAAATAAAAAAAATATCAATCAATGATTTAATGATTGTTGATTATCAAAGATTTGGCCCTTTTATTATTGGGGCACTTCATGAAGGAATAAGTAGGATAAATTTAAGTTATATACTTGTCTGGGAAGATGTATCTTCATTGTTGCTAACGTCACAAAAAGGATCTTTTACACTCCCCACCTGGACAATTTCTTGTCCAGCTGTTGTAAAAATTAATGATAGTTCTCTTTATTATTCTTCAAATCATAGTATAGCTAACAAAAATGAATTGTTTTTTGAAGATATTAGAAATATCGTAATTAATATAGAGACCGAACCTAGCAATTTTCAATACAGTTATTATTACGGATCAGTTATATCTAATGTTCCACTTAAAGATAAATGGGATTATAAATCAGAAATTACAAAAATTATTCAATATTATGAAGACCACTTTAAACCTCTTAAGTATCTTCACATTTCAACATATTCAGGAGATATTGCGAATGCAGTAAGTTTTTCACATTTAATATTATTTCGAAAGGAATTGCTAGCCAGTCCAGAAACTCTACTATTTAGTTATTTACCCCATGAAATCGCTCATCAGTGGTTTGGAAATAATATTAAGTTTAGGGGTAAAGGTGCATCGTTACTTACAGAAACAATAGCAGAACATTTACAGTTATTATATGATACTTACCGTTTTGGGCATTCCTTTTTAGAGCGTCGTTTAAACTGGTACAAAAAAAATGAAATTTCAAATAATAAATTTCAAAAGTATGCGTTTCTATTGTTGAAATGGCACGATATATTTGAAACATTAGGAACAAATAGTTACTTCAATCTTTTAAATGAGTTACTTTGTTCTAGCACTCGAATTGTTCAAGTTGATGAATTTTTAAGCAGATTTGCATCAGCAGCAAAAATAGACATTCATTTCCTGATAAAGTTATTTTCGGGATATTTCCAATAAGAGGTGAAGAGATGCTCCATCAATCTTTTTTAATTATGGGTGGTTGTAATTTAAGTTGCTCCTATTGCTATTACCAGGTAGGTAACCTTCACTATTCTCCCACTCGTTTAAAACCTTCAGATGTTGAACAATGGGTTGAAAAATGCATGCATTTAATGAAAATAGAATCCATTACCTTTACTGGAGGAGAGCCCTTATTAAGGAGAGATTTTTTTGAGTTTGTGGAGATACCTATAAGATACGGAATTGATACCAGAGTTTTGACCAATGGCACATTACTAACTGATAAACATGCAAGTTTCTTTCGTGATAATAATGTTGAGGTTTGTGTGAGTTTAGACAGTATATCTTCTAATTATCACAAACAACATCGTGGTGGATTTGAAAGAACAATGGAAGGGATTTTAAAACTACGCGATCATAAGGTCAGGCGCAGGTATTTGACCTCTATTATTAGTAAAGGTAATTTTGATCAAATTGAAGAACTAATAAATTTTGCAAGGCGGAATAATTTTGGAATCAGGTTTCATCCTATTGCAGTTGGAGAAGATAACCCACTATTTTTAGGTAATTGCTCCAAGCAAGAACAATCTTTAATATTAAACAGCTTAAATTCATGGGCTAAACAAAATAATAAAGAATACTATTTAGGATTAATTTATTCAATTATGAAGTTTGGAGCTCCTCCAAGATTGAGCGATTGCCCTTTCACAAGACAATCTATAGTAATCGATTCGGATGGAAGTATATATCCATGTTATCAACATAAAGATGATAAAAGGTATAGGCTCGGTAACATTACTCAGACAAGTCCTGAAGAGGTTGAAGAAAATAAAAGAAAATTTTTTACTCAGGTTCAACCTGCGTCATGCATAAAAACCGCTTGTCTTGGAGTATTTTAGTTGCACTTAATAACAAATATTTTTGTTCTAATTCAAGCGTTCTTTGCATGATCTAAGATATGAAATTCATCACAATGTGTTCTCTTGAGTTTGACAGTTGAGAGATGGTTTTTCAGTAAACCGAACGAAAGAAAGCGAGTTTGAGAGAATAAATCGCCTATTTTTTTGAAAAAAATTTTTGATGTAGTGACACTTTTGAAAAACACAGAAAGCAAAAAACGCTTTTTTACATTTATTCATGCCTGTTTTAGAATTCTTACATTTTTGTAATTGTCAAACTCAGGGTATTCCTAAATACGTATCTTTTCCAATTGAAGATAGATAAGTTATTGAATAAAAATCTATTATAAGATCTCAAGCTTAAAGACAAAAAATAGACCATACTTTAAACTAAAAGCCGACCAAGTTGCCCAGCATGGGCAATAGCTAAGCGGTGAAAGTCCGTTGTGGGCCAGGTAGCGGGAACCACTAGTCGAAGGCAAGGGTGTCCATCGTGAGGTGGAATCTGAAGGAAGCCCAAGACAAAGTCCCGGTCCGATGAACAAGAACCAGATACAAGGCTAAGTGGAGTGGACGAGTTTGCCTAACAAAACGAAGTCCAACAGCTATCCAGAACTTCACGGAGTAGATCTGGCGGATATATGGGATGAAAGTTATTGCACTTACCTGGGGAGATCTCAAGAACATGCTGTTAAGGCAACCCATGCAGCAATGTATGGCTGAATCTTGAGAAGTTAGCAGAGGTCATAATACTCATTGGAAGATGAGGAAGGACGGTAGATAAATAAATAAATTAATTAATTAATTAATTATCTACCTCCTACCCGATTTAAAAATTGCTGATAATTTCCACAAACTCTTCTCTTTCTTCCCCTTCAAACACATAAAAAGAAAGGGCAGAAGGTTTTCTTTTCAACGTATATTTTTTCACGAATGGATTAATCTCTTTTGGTACTTTCGGTGTGAATTCTTTGGGGATATCCTTTACCTTTAAATCATAGTACCTACCGTAATTCATTATGAACTTTTCTATCGTCTTTTTTTGTCTTGTATCAAGACCAATGTAATTTTCAATGAACTCTTTTAAATTCTTTTTATTTAAGTCTTTCATAAATCTTTTTACAACTTCTTCCCTTCCCAAATAAAAAGGATGTTCTTTGAAGGTTATATTTTTGTTTGTGTAGATTTTTGGTTCTTGAGCGTTTGTTAGTAAAGAATTAAACTCTATCTTTTGATTTCTTTCAAAGACAGAGTTTATTAACTCTTTAGTGTAGTAATCACATCTTTCTTCAATTAAACTGTCATCTTGTATCTCTTTAATTATCTTTTTTAGATCGATCTCTTCTTTGTAGTAATGAACGAGGTAAGATGTAAAGAGTTCTGATATTTGCCTTTCTTTTGAAAGGTTTTTAAACTTTTCAAGGTTTATCTCAAACTTTTTATCTATATCCTTCTTTTTCAATTCTTTGATTATACATATAGGTGCGGATGTGGTGATTTCAAACTCAAGAGCATCTATAATGTTTCTCAAGATACTTGGTTGAATGTACTGTGTCTTTGCAGATAAAAACTCTTTTAATGTTCTTTCAGAAACATTTATTGAATCTATGGGTATCTTTTCTTTTCCTATCTCTTTCCTTATGAAATCTCTTAGCGTTTTTGTGTTTAAGTAATTTCTATTTCTAATATTCAAAACAAAACGTCTGACATCATGAATGGTATATTCAAACTTATTCCATATTATTTTTTTCTTATCGACACTCAACAATGAAACTAAGCGTGAAAAAATAAAGGCGGTTTCATAAAACAACGGATCGTTATTATTCTTTTGTACTTGAAATGTAGTATCAAGGGAATTGAAAACATCAAAGTTATCATCATGGAAATAGTAACCAAGATAGAATCCCAATGGAAAGGTAAAAGCTAAAGCCTTTTCTTTGTTTGTATCTTTCAACCACCAAGATATATTGTTTAAAGCTTGCACCATACCAGAGGGATGTGGAACAGTTTTTAAAATCTTAAATGCTTCGATGTTTAAACAAACTGCTTCATCGTATTGTTCTTCATTCTTTTTTCCTCTTGATTTTGATAGTAATATGAAGCCTTTGGTGGCGGGAGTATTTTCATAACTTTCACTCCAAATCCTAATGGTTTGCAAATCTTTTTCTTCAAAATTTAATTCACGAACATTCTTTAACTTCTCAACGACTATTCCTCTTAAATACTTAGGAAGTTTTTCGAATTCTTCCTTCAATTGATTGAATACTTCTTTAATCTCTTCATTTCTAGAAAGATTGACTAAAATACTTATCTTTTCAACTAAAATTAGACAATACAAACTACCTTTTTTCAATCCCTTTATCTCTTCATCTATTATCTCAAGGGCTTCATTATATTTAACATCCCATTTTAATTTCAAAACGTTTATGTAATTGACGATGTTTTTATTTTTAGCTGATCCATCACTTTCTAAGTAATGAACAATATAATTCAAAATAGGTCTTATAAACTGTCCTTTATTCGCAATTTCAACCAAAGATCGAAGATTAATTCTAAGAACCTCCCTATCCTCACGAAATATTTACACAGCGTTATAATAATAGAATATTCGTTTACTTCAATTCAACATAGAAATTTTCTAAAAATAGACCGAAACCATTCAAACATAATTGTACCATAATACAGATAATAAAAAGAAAAAGAAAATATAAGTAATTTAAAGATAACAAAAATTATCGAGTTTGATTTTTAACATAAGTATTTTTTGACCAATCTCTGTAATTCTTTATCAATACATATTTGATACCAATTAAAAAAAACACTTGAAAACCATATGGGAAAGTGTATGATTAAAACAAAGGGTTAGATTATTTGAAATATTAGTTTTAAATTAAAAAAATAATTCAAGGGGGTGAAAAAGGATGAAGGGATTTTTTGTTGTTTTGTTGATCACAGGTCTGCTATTGAGTGGTATATTTGTTTTTGGTGGAGATGGTCGCATTACAGGATCAACAGATGGAGTAGAACCCACAGAGATGGTAAGTGTTGTGGAAGAAGTAGGGTAAATGCTTGGTTAGGGCTTTTACTTTGTACAAGAAGCAACAAAGGCAATAAAGATAGTGATTTTTAAATTCTTTAATGTTTTAAAACCAAAAGCCCTTTTAGTAAATCCTCTAAGTTTAGAGTTCATACCTTCTATTTTACCGTTTGAAATATTCGTTTTTATGTGTAACAAGATACCTTCTATGTGATTTAAGAGAGTCTTAGCGGCTTTAATCATTTCGGGTATATTTGATTCTATTACCTTTTCATACCATCGTTTAAAATACTTAGCTGCATAAGAAGGTTTCTTGTAATCGAACATCTTTTTAAACTCAAGTACCGATCCGTAGGCTTGAAGTGTGCCAAGATGTTGATATTCCATCAATTCATCGAGTCTAACTTTATCTTTCTTGGTAAGGTTGTTAGGATTTTTTAATAGCAAGTATTTCGTCCTTTTGAGTATCTCATGGTACCCTTTATTCTCTCTGGCTCTCACTTTATCAAGTTGGGCACTTAATACATTAAGTACATGGAATTTGTCAAATATTATCTTTGCTTTTGGGAAATGTTTTCTTGCTCCAGCTTTGAAAGGTACCGACATATCCATACATATGGACTCTATGTCTTTATATATATTGAGTGTATCGGGTTATTGTTCTATCTTTTCTATGTACCATGGATCTGTTATATTCAATATCTGTTCAAATGGTTCTTAGTATCAGTTATCTTAATCAGTGTCCTATATGTTGCCCAGCGTAAAAATAGTATTATTACTCTATTAAAATTGAACACTTTATACAATGGTTTAACTAAAGATTTTGGGAAAGGAGGTGTTTTCATAATGGAAAATAACACAAAGGATAAAATAGAGATAATAGAATTGAATAACGTCGAATTTGAGTCAACTTGTAAGTATGATATGTGTGGCAATGGTAATGTTTAGTACAAAATAAGAGAATGGAATTATTACGCTGGGCAGCATTCTTAGCTTTAATATGAATAATTTTAATGGTTCTCTCATGAAAAAAGTGGGTAAGTAAGCTGGAGTTAAATTAAGTTTATCTAGGGCACTAAAGAAAATACTTTGCAGCATAAGAAGATTTATTGTAATCGAATATTTCTTTGAATTTATCAAATATTATCTTTGCTTTTTGAAAGTGTTACCTTGCTCCAGCTTTGAAAGGGGGAACATATCCTTTGGACGGGAGTATATGCACTGTAATATTTACCGTTGTATTCAAACTTTGCACCTTTTTTGAAATCCACATATATGTTGATTGTATCTCCATGTTGTTCTATCCTTGCTATGTACCATGGATCTGTTATATTCAGTATCTGCTCAAAGAATTTTGGTAGTTCTTTTCTTCTCTGATATCACTCCTTATCTATTCTGTGTTTTCTTACATGATACCAGATTATTTAATCATTTATTCATATTTAATTTTTTCTACCCACACTTTTTGGAAGAGAACCAAAAAGGATTTCAGAAAACAAGACTTTGATTTTAAAAGGGTTACGGGCGGTGTCCTTTCATCCTGCTCGGGATGAGCTGCTGGACAAAGGGGAGCTAAAGCAGATTGCATGTAACTTACGTTGATGGAGATATTTTTTAAATTTTTGAATTAAAAGGTTTTGTTTAAAGCGAGTTAAGAATTACGGAAGACAATAAATATTTATTTTGAAAGAGGAGGTAAGAAATAATTATGGAAAAGCAAAATTTGAGAAAGGCGAAAACTACATATATTGTACCTTATGAAAATGGGAAATTTGTTTTTCTTTCTAATCTAACATCAAAGGTAATGATAGGTGACACCGCAGTGAAAGATATTGTAGAAAACCCTAATTCTTATTTAGATTCTAACCCAAATGTTGTAAAATATCTTTATGAAAATGGTTTTATTGTCAAGAATGAGGCCATAGAAAGTGAAATACTTTATACTAATTTTGAGAAAGCAAAAAATGACATTTCTCTTACTTTTGTACTATATTTGACTTTGAACTGTAATTTCAATTGTGTGTATTGTTTTCAAGGTGAAGAAAACAAAAATAGAAATATAACTTTTAAAAAAAATGATAGTGAGCTAATAGTAAATTTTATAAAGAAAAAATTTGATGCCTCCGATGATGAGAAACTAACTTTAACATTAACTGGTGGAGAGCCACTTTTAAAATTCCCTTTAATTCAAGAAATAGTAACGAAGTTAGAAAGTCAAGTAGGTAAGAATCGTTTATCAACAAGATTAATTTCTAATGGTTCATTATTGGATGAAGAAAAATGCAGGTTTTTTGAAAAACATAATTGGGTTTCTACTCAAATTACTATGGATGGCACCGAATACTATCATAATAAAATGAGACCTTATAGAAATGGAGAAGGGTCGTTCCAGGATGTAATTAAAGGTTTGGATAATGCCTTGAAGTACTGTAAAGAAGTTATTTTGAGGATAAATGTATGGCCTCAAAATATAAGCGGAATAAATGACTTATTAGATTACTTGAAAAAAAATGGATATGCAGAAAAAAGTAATTTAATTCTGGGCTTTCATCAAATTCAAAACTTTTGTGAAACCATAAGAGATAAACTTGAAGGGTTAACATGTAGTTCTTCACAGTGGGGGTTAATGTCTTTAAAATTCCATGAATTAGCTCGCTTTAAAGGATTTAAAAATGTAGATTTACCTCTATCGTTTCCAAGGATGCTACATTGTGGAGCTAATTCCTTAAAAGTTTTTCATATATTACCAGACGGAAGAATAGCTACTTGTTGGGGCACAAGTGGTGAAATGGATGATTTTGTAATTGGAACAATTTATGATGAAAAACCTAACAAAGCATACTTAAAGAACTTAGAAACACTGAAAGGTTATAACCCTCTTAACCAAGATAAGTGTAAAAAATGTGAAGTCTTTGCTCTATGTGGAGGTGGTTGCTTGGCGGAAGCTTTAAGTGAAAATGGAGATATGTCTAAATCTGTTTGTTCTAATGTTAAATATGATCCAGAAAAATATCTAACATTATTTGTAAAAGAGCGCTTGAGAAAAAGTAAATTTTCTACCAGACAATTTACCTAAATCCCCGTTTAGAAAGGAATAGGAGATAGAAAATTAATTTATCTACTTCTTAAAGGTTAGTCAGCGTGGGCAATAGCTAAGCGGTGAAAGCCTGTTGTGGGGTAGATGGCAGAAACCAGTAGTCGAAGACTAGGGTGTTCATCGTGAAGTGGAATCTGAAGGAAGCCCAAAGCAAAGTCTCAGTGCCGTTCCATATGAGCGTTATCGTATTTCTTGTAAGGTTTACTCATTAAAAGATTAACATCTTTCTCTCCTTTTACCTTATTCAAAAAGTATTTTTAGTATACAGCCGAGTTTTAAGGTCGTGTTAGATCATAATTAATTGTCATCGAAATAGGGTAGTGGTTAGATAGTAAGTATGTCTTTGAAATTGATTCGCTTTTTGTTAGTTGAATGTTGTAAAATTTATTCACAAGAACATTTATTTCCTTGAACCCCTTCGGGGCATTTCCTTTTAACCAAATGGAGATCAGCTTGGAATCAATATTATCGTTTTTAGAATGACGAAGAGTTTCACTTTTTCTGAACTCTTTTTAAGGATCTTGTCGAAAGTTGTGAAACCACTCATATTCTGTTTGAGTTTACCGCTAACGATTTTGATTCTATCTGAATTGGAGACGTAGTAATGAAAAGAATTTTTAGAAATATCAATACCTACAAAATACATATTTTTTCACCCCACTTTAGTATTGTTTGAAAATCCGCCTTTTACAATCATCCTTGCTAATACGGCCTTGAAAGGTCAATCAAGTATCGGATTTATGGGCGGAAGGTGGGTAGCGAACAAACTTTAGAACGAACTTAAAAGTTCAGAGAGTATACGCGTTCTACTACCCACTCATTTTTCAAAGAAAATAGTTATTTATACTTATATTGTATTATCAAATATCATAGAAGACAGTATAATATCTTCTCTTAAGAGTAAATTCCCGAAGTAGCATGCGGGAGTTACTTTTTTATTTAAATTACGGCATTACTTTAAAAATTTTAATAAAATACTTGACTTTTTTAAAGTAATATATTATAATCTTTGTAGAATATTTATTATGATATTCAAAAATCTTAAAGGGGGAGATAAAATGTCAAAATCAACTGGAGGGTTACATCTTTTAATAAAAAACCGTAATTTTCTACTTTTGTTCTTCGGTAGACTAGTATCCAGCGTCGGATCTGCTATTTTTATTATAGCTATTCTTTGGTCAGCTGCAGCTGAGATAGGCGGGGTAGGTGCAGTTAGTACTGTTTTAAGTACTATAGCTGTTACGAATATTATTTTTTCTCCTTTTGCAGGTGTTTGGGCAGATAGATGGAAAAAGAAAAATATTCTTGTGATAACAGATTTAATAAGTGGTGGAATCCTTATTTTACTCGGTATTTTCTTTGGAACATATTTCTATCAAATTTGGGTATTGATAATAACCATTTTTGGATTACAGATCTGTGGTACTTTATTTGGTCCTGCTTTGTTGTCGTTAATCCCGATTATGGTAAACGATGATGAGCTTTCTCAAGCTAACGCCATGATTTCAATGACAGATAGACTTTCTCAACTTATTGGGATGGCTATCGGCGGTGTGATTGTGTCTTTAGTGGGAATAAAATGGGCAATTTTAATCGATGGTTTGACTTTTATTTTTTCGGCAGTTTCTGAAATGTTCATTAAAGCAGAAGAAAAGGGCAGAAAAAAAGTGGAAGCTAGAAAAACTGGTTTGATCTTTTCAGATATCAAAGAAGGTTTCAAAGTGATATGGACCAATGTTCAGCTTAAAGGGTTGATAACTTTAGAGACTTTAGATGATTTTTTTGGAACCACTATATTCGTTTTCCTACCCGTATTGGCTAGTGAGATACTGAAAGTAGGTCCTGGTGAGTATGGAATTATGCAAACAATGTTGGGCGCAGGCTCTTTTATAACCGCCTTTGTTCTATCATCCATTAAAGAAATAAAAATGAAGTACGTAGCACTAATGCTATCCTCCGTTTTGGCAGGAGTATTCCTGGCTTCTCTTGGTATAGTTAACAGTTATATTTACGTATTGATTGCCTTGTTGATGTTAGGTGTTATGACTGAGATAGGAAACATCAATGAAAATCTTTTGATTCAAAGAATTACCCCTGAAAACACAAGGGGAAGGGTTTTTGCGTTGCGATCAACGATAGATAATTCGCTGAGACCTTTTTCTTATGCTTTTGCGGGGATAATGGCAGTATTTTTTTCATTGAAAAGTTTGTTCTTTGTCTTCGGAATAATAACTAGCATACTTGGAATATTTTACCTATTGATACCTTATCAATTGAAAAAGAGGAATGTTTTCTAAAAAATGGCTGTATAATAAAAATGGTTGATGAGGTACTTGACAAAAGGGGTAAAAAAAGATATCACTTCTCATAGAGCACAAAATAAAAATAAAAAGAGAGAAATGATATCAGGAGCAACAAAATTATAGCACAAATACTGGATATTGACAAAGGTTTTAAGTTAAAAGTCAAGTATGATAGTCCCCTA
>NZ_AZRM01000044.1 GCF_002895605.1 Petrotoga miotherma DSM 10691 | reverse complement strand
ACCAAATAATAGAAGATGTATCAAAAGGTATTGGCAAAGATAAACATTTCATCATCATACCAGATAGAGAAACCGCCATAGACACAGCCTTAAGATTTGCCAACAAAGGAGACATGGTAATCATAGCGGGAAGAGGTCATGAAAAATACCAACTTTTCGCCCACGGAAAAAAAGTTGAGTTCAACGACTTCGAAGTAACAAAAAAACTAATCAACAAAATAAAAAGGAGTTCGGGAAGGTAGTGTTGGAACGGTTAAAATATAAAGGTCATAACTTTCAAATTGACTCTCGAAAAGTCAACAAAGGTGACGTGTTTTTATGTTTAAAAGGTGAGAAGACGGATGGACATCTTTTTATAAACGACGCATTGAAAAATGGAGCATCCTACGTAATTGTTGAAAAAGATCTTGAAGGTTATCCAAAAGAAAAAATAATCAAAGTCAACAATGTCCTAGAAGAAATGCTTATCTCTGCTTCAACACTAATCAATAAAAACTCTAAATTAAAGATTGGAATAACTGGCTCCACTGGGAAAACCACCACGAAAGAATGCTTGTACTATTTGTTGTTAGCCTATTTCAAAACCTTTAGAAACGAGATGAATTTGAATACTGAAATAGGAATACCCCTATCTATTTTAAACAACTATAACAACGAAGAAACCGTCATACTAGAAGAGGGTCTTAGAAAAAAAGGAGACCTTGAGTTTTTGTCGAGATACTTTAATTTAGATGTCGCTATCATCACAAACGTAGGGGCTTCACATTTGGAGTTTTTAGATTCCTTAGAAACGGTGGCTAAAGAAAAGATGAAAATAACAAGTAGCATGGATAAAGGGGTTTTGATAATCAATGGAGACTACTCGATATTAAAAGAATTGGCGCCGAAGCATCTGAACCAACTAACCTTTGGAACCAAAGATGAAAATGATGCCGTTTTAGAAAACTTTGAGTACAATGAGAACCACGCCACAACTGTTTACGCCAAAATTCTTAAAGAAGATTTCATGGTAACACTGAACAATTATTGGAGTGAAGGTCAGATATTAGACTTACTTTCAGGATTGTTGTTTTTGAGATACATTGACTTACCAATCGATCCATACTATTTATCCAAAATCAATATCCCTCAAGATCGTTTTCAAACCATAAAACGTGGAAGTCTTCTAATAGTGAACGACTC
>NZ_AZRM01000043.1 GCF_002895605.1 Petrotoga miotherma DSM 10691 | reverse complement strand
CCTTCGCCCCGCTCCCCACCCATATGGAAGGAAGAGGAGGAAGTCTCCTCCCCATCGATAATTATTTCCACGTTTTCATAGTAAAAGTTTGTTTTTATGGTTAACGAGATATTTGGCGAAATTTTGGTTGGAATTTCGATTTCAAAATTAACATTAGAATTAATATCATATTGACAGCCAGAGAGTAATATTATTAACATCGAGAATAATACTATCTTAGAAACTAGCTTAAACACTATTCCACCTCATAGAAAAGTTCAAGTAAAGGTGAATCGTTGGGTATTACTAATACGCTGTTGTTGAAAGAATCTTTGTAAATATCTGTTATCTTTTGGAGTTCGTAGAAATCTTGATCCAAGGAATAAGCTTCTGAGTAAATGTTTATTGCGCTTGCCTCACCTGTTCCTCTTATAATATCAGCTTCTCTTTGGGCATCTGACCTGATTCTACTTGCTTGTCTGTCTGCTTCAGCTTGCATTCTTTGGGCTTCTCTTTCTCCTTCGGCCCTTAATTGAGCAGCCATGGCATACCTTTCACTTTTCATTCTTTCGTATACGGCCTCAGTGTTCTCTTGAGGTAGATCGGTTCTTTTGAGCCTTACGTCCACTACATTTATTCCAAAATCTTCAAGTGATGCCTCACTACGATTTTTTATCTCTTCCAAGATTGCAAGCCTTTCGATTGAAAGAACCTCAGGGAATGTGTAATTTCCAATAACATCTCTTGCATGTGAATAAACGATGTCGTCGATTCTTGTCTTCGCAACTTCTACGGTCCTCAGTGTTTCAATAAACTTTTGAGGATCTTCTATCCTCCAAATTGCATATGTATCGGCTAAAATAGTTCTTCTGTCGGAAGTTATTACTCTTTCTACGGGTATGTCATAGATCATGATCCTTTTCTCGAGTTTAACTACGTTGTCTATAAAAGGAGTTTTTACATAAATTCCTGGTTCCGTTCTTATGTTTAAAATATTTCCAAATCTAAGTACTATTGCCTGTTGAGTTTGATCAACGATGTAGAAAGACGTAAAACCAAAGAGAATTACAAAAAAAACTACGATTATAACCACTGCCCATAGCGTCATATTTTTCATTGTGCATCACCACCGATAATTTCACTTAAATCCAAAAAGTTCAAGGTGTTTCCTTCTTCAGATACTACTTGTATCTTTGCATTTTTAATCATTTGTTGTACAGAGTCTAATATTAATCTTTTTCTTGTAATATCTTGGGAGTTTTGGTATTCTTCCAATAATGCTTTGAACCTTTCCGCTTCTCCTGTTGCCTTTGCAACTTGTTCATATGCATAAGCCTGGGCGTCGTTTAAGATTCTTTGAGCTTCTCCTTCAGCTTTTGGAATAATGTCATTGGCGTACCTTTGTGCTTCGTTTATAGATGTTTGTTGGTCTTGACGTGCGTTGTTCACATCATCGAAAGCAGGAACCACTGGTTCTGGTGGGGTTACTGCTTGTAGATAAACGTTTTGTATTAGAATGCCAGAGTTGTAACTGTCTAGTATGGACTGAACTCTTTCAGCGGTTTCCATGGCTATTTGATCTCTCTCTGTAGTCAAGACGTTTTCTAACTCTGACAGAGCAACACGTTCTCTAAGTACACTTTCAGAGGTGGATTTAACTAGGTCGTACCCCTGAATTACATTAAAGGCATACGCCACAGGATCGTTTACCCTATACTGAACAACCGCTTCAATACTAATTATATTTTGATCCCCTGTAATCATCTCTGCTTCATCCGTTACTGATCTGTATGTGGGGGTTCTTCCCGTGCTGGTGGTTCTAAAACCTAGTTCAACCTTATTTATTGTTCTTACATCCACTATAACATGTGATTGAAAAGGGTAGGGTAGATGAACGTGTATGCCTGGTCCTGCGGTAGATTTGTATTCACCGAACGTTTTAACTAATGCTACTTCAGAAGGTCCTACCTGATAAACACCTGTTAAAAGGTAGATGCCAATCGCTATGATAACAGCAATAATGATTATATTGCGCCATCTATGACCTTCATGATTGTTACCTTCATCGTTAAATTCTTCGTTGGGATTGAAGATTTCATATTCAGCCAAAATTACTCACCTCTCTTAAAAGTTTGAAATACCTGGTATTAGCGCCCCTTCGCCCCGCAGCCCGCCCTTCTAAGGAAGAGTAAAAGGCTTTGCCCCGTAGCCCGCCCCATCTAAGGATAAAGGTGTATTTACCACCTCTACTAAAATTATTCAACCGTGACACTTTTTGCCAAATTCCTTGGTTTATCTGGGTCCAATCCTTTTTGTACCGCTATGTAGTAAGCAAACAGTTGTGTAATGGGTGCAACTACTAACGGTATTAAAGGTTCGGAAATAGAAGGTACATCGATGTAATCATCACATATTTTTTTTGCTTGTAGATCATCTTTTGGGGTTAAAGCTATAACTCTTGCCCCACGCGCTTTTACTTCCATAATGTTGGAGATCATCTTCTCTCTCAACTTCCCTGTTGGGACTATTGCAAAAACTGGAAAATTACCATCCAATAGGGCTATTGGACCATGTTTTAATTCACCCGCTTGATAGGCGATGGCATTGATATAACTGATCTCTTTTAATTTTAAAGCGCCTTCCAAAGCTGCGGGAAAACCAAAAACCCTACCTATATACATCATATCTTTGAAGTTTTTATACTTCTTTACTAACTCCATCATGTGACCGTTTGTTTTATCTAAGATAATCCTAAACAATTCTGGCATCTTCTCAATGGTTCTCATTATGTCATCCAGCTCTTTGTTTTTGTAACCTTTCCAATAGATAAGTTGGGCAACTAAGGTGTAAAGCAAAACTATCTGTGCAGTATAAGTTTTTGTTGCGGCAACCCCTATCTCCGGACCAGTGTTGAGATAAAGAACTGCGTCAGATTCTCTAGAGATAGTGGAACCGACTACATTACTTATAGCTAATACATATGCACCCTTTTTCTTTGCTAATCTGACCCCCTCTAGCGTATCTATAGTCTCCCCAGATTGAGATATAGCCAACACCAAAGTATTACTATCTATTGCTGGATTCATGTATCTGAACTCTGATGCAACCTCTATGTCAAAATCAATATCTGAATATCTATTCATGAAGTATTTTGCAGCCAAACCGGCATGATAACTCGTACCACATGCAACTACATACACCTTTTTCATTTGGTTCTTAACAAAACTTTCTAAAGATTGTACTTCTTTTATCTGTGGTTTTCCATCTTTTAATCGACCAACCAAAACAGATTCTAATGCTATCGGTTGCTCAAAGATTTCTTTCAACATGAAATGTGGATATCCTGATTTTTCTGCCAATGATTCATCCCAGGTTATACTTATTGGTTTTTTCTCAAGGGGAACCCCATCTAAGTTAAATATTGAATAACCTTTAGGAGTTAAAATGGCTATCTCACCGTCATTCAAAAAGTTCATCTCTTTTGAATATTTCAATAAAGGAGTGACATCTGAAGCTAACATGGTTATATTTTCATTACTTGAAATCACTAAAGGGCTACCTTTTCTTGCAGCTATGATTTGATCGGGTTTGTCTTTATGAACAACCGCAATAGCATAAGCACCTTCCAGTTCCTTCAAAGCTCTTAAAACTGACTCAAAAAGATCTCCGTTGTATTTATCTTCTATCAAATGAGCGATAACTTCGGAATCGGTTTCTGATTTAAAGATATGACCTTTAATTTCAAGACCTGTTCTCAATTCTTGAAAGTTCTCTATGATACCGTTATGTACAACAGCTAACTCTTCTTTACAATCCAAATGCGGATGAGAATTTTGCTCCGAAACAATGCCGTGCGTTGCCCATCTTGTATGGGCTATTCCAGAATAAAAGCTTTCTTCTAATAACCCTTCATTTAATAGTAATTTTTCAATTTCGCTAATTCTTCCTGGCTTTTTTAAGTATTTTATAGAATGATTTACATTGTAAGCTAAACCTGCGGAATCGTACCCCCGATATTCAAGTTTTTTTAACCCAGAAATAAGTTCTTCAACTTTTACTTTTCTATCTGAAACAAACCCTACTATCCCACACAATTTTTAAACCCCCTATTAAATCTCAATCTTTTTGATCAAGTCAAATTTAGCCGCACGGTAAGACACATACAATGCATTCGCTATCGCTTCAGCGTCTGAAGACCCATGCGCCTTGACTAAAACACCGTTAACTCCCAAAAAGAATGTTCCTCCATAACTTCTATAATCAATCTTACTGACCAAAGACTTTAAGGAACCTTTTAGAAACAAGGCTCCTAATTTTGTGAATAACCCACCTTTTTTAATCGTTTCTTTCAGTTCGTGTAGGATAAAATAAGCTGTGCCTTCCATAGTTTTTAACACGTTGTTACCAGTGAATCCATCTGTAACTATTATATCACACGTGTCATCAAACAGTTCACGTGCTTCTACATACCCAACATAATTAAAAGTCTTTTCTTCTTTTAACAAATTAGAAGCTTCCCTAACTATTGAATTTCCTTTTTCGTCTTCAGAACCAATGTTTAAAATCCCCACTCTCGGATTTTCAAGATTCAAAAATTTAGCATAAGCTATTCCTTCTCTTGCAAAATCGTAAAAGTGTTCAGCCTTTACTTCGGCATTCGCCCCTGCATCTACTAAAATTTTTGGTTTATTTGATTTAGAGGGAAGCGCCAAAACCAAAGCAGGCCTTTTTATACCGGGAAGCCTACCAGCAACAAAAGTACCACTTGAAAGCAACGCACCGGTGTTCCCCGCACTCACAAAAGCATTCAATTCTTTATTTTTCAACATTTCGCAACCTACGTACATGGAAGATTCCTTCAATTTCAAAACTTCTGTTGGTTTTGTTTCGTTACTAACCGAGTTTTTGGCTGGTACAATTTTTAAATTTGATATTTTATCTAAATCTTCCTTTGAAATTTCATTTCCCACTAAAACCAATTCTTCAGGGGAAAGAAACTTATTCTTCAAAGCAAAAAGTACGCCCTCAACAACAGAGTGGGGCGCATTATCACCGCCGTATAGATCTATACCTATTTTTACACTGTCCATTGGCTTATTCACCTATTTCTAAGATTTGTTTATCACCGTAATACCCACAATTCAAACAGACACGATGCGGTAATTTTGGCTCTCCGCATTTTGGACATTTTACAACGTTAATCTTGTATGCAGAGTAAAATTTTGCTTTTCTTGAATGTGTTCTACTTCTTGAAGGTTTCTGTTTTGGTGTTGCCATCTATGTTTCCCCCTTTGGTATTTTGTATCAATTTGATTTTTCATCATCCAGTAATTTTTTTAACATTACAAAACGCGGGTCGATCTCCTCTGTTTCACAAGAATGATTCGGATTTTCGTTTAAATCAATCCCACAGATAGGACATAACCCTTTGCAATCTTCTTTACAAAGTGGAACTTCTGGCACTGATAATATTATAGTCTCTATTACTCGATTTGTCAAATCTATTGATTGACCATCATAGTAAATGAGATTATCCAATGTTTTTAACCGCTCAGTTTTCGACAAATATTTCTCAAAGCTCCTACTCAAATATACGGCTTCAAAACTTTCATCTATCCAATACTCAATGGGTTTCAAACATCTCGAACAATGAAGCTGGACCATAGTTTCAATTTTACCACTTACTAATACTTGACTGTCTCCTTTCTCCAAAGAAACATTTAAATCTATTGGGGCAAGTATTTTCGCCTTTTCAGAAGGTAGTTCAATTTCTTTCCAGTTTCTAATGATGATTTCTCTATCTAATATCTTTTCAAAAGATTCTAATTCAATTATAAGGTTTTTATTTTTCAATTCTTCATTAAACATTATTCTCACCTCAACGGTTTTATTTTACTTCAAAAAGGTTTATCATATACAAAATAATTGTTAATTTTTGAATAATAAAAAAAGAGGCAGGAATTAACCTACCTCTCGAGCGTCTGCTTACAAAATTTATCTTTAAACTGCAGGGGAAACTGTGAAAACAAAATTTCCAACCTTACCGTTGTACTCTCCACTTTTTAAAAGTAATTCTCTTATTTCGGGACTATTATCAAGTGCCTGATGAAAATTGAATCCTACTTGAACGGTTTTTTCAACAACTCCATAGGGTGATTCGTTGCTATCTACAGCATAATTAAAGCTACTATTCAACAGTTCAAGCAATGCTTGGTTCTGTTCGTTAAAACTACTTTCTTCGACTTCAAATTCAACATTAAGTTCAAAGGCTGTATTTGCTGCGATTTTTAACTTAACCTCTTCGCTTTTGTTTTGGGGAGATGACAAATCGAATTCATATTCTAAACTCTCTTTATCAACTGAATCAATTGCAACATAGCTAGGAACGCTGATATAAACAGGGATATTAACACTATCAGAAGTTTGAGAAAAAGAAATAACGCTTATATTTATAACCAACAACATTGTTAAAAGAACGCCCCGAGCGGGGTCAAGGAGAACGTCCCGAATGGAGTCAAGGTTATAAAAAATTGTCTTTTTCATTACACTCGCCACCTCTAATAAAAATCTAGTAAAATTATACTAAATAAAAATAAAAATGTCAAGTCTTTTATTATTTTTTTAAAGCTCATTAAAAGCTGATTATAATAATTTTTATTGAATTTTTATTCGAACAATTAAAATTATTTGTATAAAATAAGGTATAATTTAGAAAGAAAATTTTTAGGAAGTGATTAAAATGAAGAAAATAACTGTGGTGATAACTTTTTTATTCATAACTATAGGCATATTTTCAACAAACAATTATTTCGAATTCAAATTAGATTTAGATAATTACAACTATCAGCAAACTCAAATTGATGTTGAGCAATCAAACGTTTCCCGCGTGGAATTACAACTATTCAATAATTACGAACTTTTTAAAAATTATTTCAACCTTTCAAGTTTGGAAAGTGGAAATCCTTATACAATACAGTTAGGTTTTAATGTTCAAACATTCTGGCAAAATTTTAACCAAAAAATCCTAGCTATGTATAAGAATGGATTTTTATCTTCTTATGGTTTAGGCACAAAAATAGGAGAAGTTTTGCTTTTTGACTCTAATGGGAACCAGATAGATTTTGTTGATGTTTATTTCCTAGTTGACAATTTTTTTGTGGACTATACCGTTTCAAACGAAATAGTTTTTGAATTCTCCCCGCCTTATCCAGGTAGTGGGCAGTGGTATGATCAAAAAACTTCTAATATATCCCTACAGTCTAATCTACTTCCCCTTCATGTTTATGTTGGCGTAGACTATTTGGATGGATTTGATTTTCTCTCTGAAGGTAGCTATTTGCAATTTTTAAGTTCTCCTGATACCTATTTAAATAAGCCAAGTGCAGAGTTCGACGTAAGAGTTGGCTCTGATTTAGGTAACCTATTCAACAATTATGGAAGTTTATTACAAGAAAAATATGTTGAGGCTGGTTCTCATGAAGAAGGACTTCATGTGGCAGATGTGGTCCTTTCTATCCCGATGGAAGGTGGGTATTTTAGCTATTTTACTATTCCTATATACTTTAAGGTGCCTGAACCTGTTATAAATTTCATCATCGGAGGAGAAGGAGAAATTCAACTAACTTTTGACCTAGCTAATCCCCAGAATAATATCACTTCTTCAGTTCCCGTGCAAATTGAAACAACTTTACCAAAGTACGATATTTATCTTTCAATGGTTATTTTTGATACTTACAACTTCTTGGAAGATTATATTTTTTTACAAAATCACAAAGTAATATCCGCAAAGAACGGTAATACCGATTTTGATATTGAAATAAAGGCAGATTTTGCTGAATTGTGGAATGATAAACGTGAGCAAATACTTTCGCTTTTTGAAAATGAGGTGCTCACGGTCAATGAAATTATCCATATAGGTGATGTTTACATTACTCTTTCGTCCTCTTGATACCTTCCTGAATCTTTTTCTTATTTTTTATTTTCTTCTTACTGTTTTTCTTCAAAATTCTTATTGAAATTTTATTGAAATTAATTGCTATCTTATTAGCCCGAGTATAATTAAAACAGAATTAGTTTTATAAAAAATGAAGTCAGGGCGTGAGGGTAAATGATTCAAAAATTAAAATATACATTAATTTTTTCTTTCATAATTATCATTTCATCAACCTCATTTGCTATAAGCAAAGAGACCACTGTCCCTATATATTTAGCCGTACCTGAATACTTGAAAATTACCAACCTTAGCGATTCACGTTTAGACTTGTATGCTACAGTTGCCAATTGGGGCGACATAGTAGAAGACAGTTTAACTTTTAATGTTGAATCTAACATAAATTATAATTTAACAGCTAATTTTACGGTACTTAGCTCGCTACCTGGGTGGCAGCAATATTTGATACTAGGTTCTTATGATTTGCTACTGTCAGGCACTGGAGGAACTCCTGGAATCCACAATTATATTTTAACTTTTCAGCTGGATGTAGGCCTGTTGGAAGGACTTATATACACCTTTATGGAAGGTCAAATTGGGAATATTCAAATAACAGTTTCTAGCAACTGAAGTTGTAACATAAATTTTGATTGGATTTTTATTAAAAATTATTGTTGTTTTATTATAGTAAGTATAATTAAATTAGAAAAGTAAAATAAAGATAATTCAAATAAAACGAAAATTTTAAAAGGGGTGGAAAATTATGAAAAAAGTTTTAAGTTTGGCAGTTTTGATGATGGTGATGTTGATTTCAGTTTCAGGTTTGGCACAAGTTTCTGATACTGTTAACGTTCCAGTTTTTTTGAATGTTCCAGCATTTGTGAGATTGTCAGTAGATACTACAAGTCCTGATTCCCAGTTCGATTTAGTATTTGATCCAGCAAATCCTGCAAATCCTACAGATACTGTAAAGCTCTTAGCAGAGGCAAATGTTAATTATAGTGTTTCTTCTAGTATAGCTGAAGTGACTGGTTATGCTTCATGGGCTAGTTTATTACAAATTTCCATAGACACCAACGCAGCTGGTTTTGGAGGAGCAGGAAATGTGGTCTTCGATGTTACTGCAACACTTGACGTTCTAGGTAACTTAAATCTAGGTGCACTTCCTACAAATACAAAAATCGCTGATGTAACCTTTACCATAGCCTCAATTTAAGATTTTTTAAAGAACATTTATTAATAATATCCCATATTTTTCAATTACCCCTTTTTCCAATTAGAGCACTTAAAAAGGGGTAATTTTATTAATATACACGTGCACTTTATTTTAGTGAATATAATTATTAAAGATTTTATAAATTTTAATTGTGCTATAATAGAAACAAAAAAGGGGATAGGTAATAATCATGAAGAAATTTTATATTCTATCTATTGTTTTTTTACTTTTTACAACTTTTTCTTTCACTCAGATAACAGTTTCGCCTTTGTCCGTTGAAAAAGACGTCAGGGCAGGGGAAGAATTCATTGCCACTATAAACGTCATTGGAGGCAACACTACACAAAACGTCAATATAGAGCTTTACCTACTGAGTCAGGACTTTGATGGAAATTTTGATTATGTAGAAGCAACTCCAGATAACTTTCTCTATTCAAATTGGATCGAATTTCCAAACTCCATTACCGTTTCCCCTCGATCAACGACACCAGTTGAAGTCGGTGTCAATATCCCCTCAAACGCTCCTTTTGGAACTTACAATTTTATCCTTATGATTACCCCCGAAGTTGAAACTACTGGAACGATAGGAATAATTATTAGATACGCTATAAGAATCACAGTTCATGTACAAGGAACTGTCATAACAAGGGTGGAAGTTGAAGATGTGAAGGTCGTTCCAGATGAAGAAGGCAAACCAGTAATCGAAGCTACCATCTCTAATGGCTCAAGTTATGACCTAGTAATTTCTGCTGAAGCCATTTTGAGAGATAAATATGGTAAGATGATAGAAAGATTGCCCTTAAAATCTTCTTACTTGGAAAAAAACAATATAACCACCCAAAGAGTATTAAAAGGGAACAAAGTTGTATTTTCAGGTAAACCCACCTACCTGTTAGCTCCTGGAGATTACAAGGTAAACCTCTTTGTTAACTACTCCAACAGGCAAAGAGTGTTTACATACGATATAAACGTTCCTGAAGAAGGTTTTAATTTCACTCCTCCAACAGAACTTGCGCTTATATTAGACAATACGGAGTTCAGTTATGATCTTTATCCTGGCGGTGTAAAAACCTTTGTTATAAATTTACAAAATATGTCTAATCAAAACGTTACTGTGCAAGTTGGTGGAGAAGAATATTCGAGTTTACCTAAAGATAGATCCTTGCTATCATGGATCACTTTGAGGTCTCCGTCATCTTTTACAGTTAATGCTCAACGAACTTCAAGAGTTATACTTTCAATAAACGTACCAAAAGAAGTCGAAAATGGTGCTTACTACGGCAAAATCGTTCTAAATGCCTACGATGAATCGGGAGAATTTTTATCTCAGAAAAAAGTCAACGTTGAAACGATTATAGGCGAAGTAAATTATGATGTTGAGTTAGTGAGCTCAAACTATGAAAAAATAGAAGGTAGCGGAATTTTTAGTGCCTTGATCAAAAATACTGGGGAGAGATACATAATCCCTAAAGGAAGTTTGAGTATTTTAGACAATGATGGTGTGAGCATAGGTGTTTACGATCTTCTTCCATCTAATCAAGAGTGGTTAGTTCCTAGCCAAGAAACGATGTTGATTGGCGAAGTACCCATTTTAGAAGGGGAAGGTTATAAATACATCCTCACTATTTATGACAACGAACAGAGGTTAAAAGTCTTCGAGGGGGAGTTAATGTGATAAAAAAAATATTAAAAAGATCAATTTCTTTTGTTATTTTATCACTTATGTGTTTATTAGCCTTTTCTCAAGAAGTTACTGCACCAAAAGTGACTGCAACTTTCTATAACACCGATTTGATAGAAGCTCTGAATGAAATATCTCTTCAAACAGGGGTTACAATTTTAACCGATCAATACGTAAGTGGCTTGGTCACAGCAGACTTTGTAGAAGTGGATTTAGAAAAGGCGTTGAATATACTTCTACTTCCCGGAGGCTACTCTTACAAAAGAATTGATGAAAATATTTACTTTGTGGGATTAGCTGATCCTCAAAGTCATAATTTTTTGAACTTAGTTGAAATGCAAGTGTTTTCTTTGAATTATATTTCGGTGGAAAAATTTTTAAATTTGATTCCCGAAAATCTACTCCAATACATAAAAACTAACGAAGAAACTAACCAAATAGTCGTGTACGCTCCACAAAATACAATAGATTATATAAAAGATCTGGTTGACAAGTTGGATAAGAGTGAACCATATATTGAATTAACCGTTTATATCGTTGAAACAAATGAAAGGTACTCTGATTTGATAAAGGGCAACGTGTTCAACATAAACCAAGAAGGTATAATTAACAGTTTTTCTTTTACGAGTCCTGCAATTGGATTTTCTATACAAGATCTTTTTGAGGCTGAAATAGAGATGTACGAAAAGAACGAAACCGCAAATTTAGTTACTAAACAGGTTGTCAACGTTTTACCAGGAGAGCCAGCGTTATTAAGTTTGAAGAATCTAGAGAGTATCGTTTTTACTACCTACAGAAACGAATTCAGAAATATTGAAAGTGGAATAGAAATAGAAATGACCCCAACTATGATGAATCAAATACTTCAAATTTCTTTTAAGACAAAAACAACAAACTTAATGGAAGTTACAAAAGATAGCTATTTACTTTCAGAATCGGAGTTGGAGACTAAAGTGAATTTAAACCCCAACGAAATTTTGCTAATTGCTGATTTAGATTTGAGTCAACTTTATTCAAAAAATGGGGGAACAACGTTGTTGAAAGATCTTCCTTTTCTTAGATTTTTATTCGGTGATAACCAAAACACTGATGAGAGCAAACGGATGATGATTTTTTTAACTGCTACCCCAACCTTAGAAGGGGTTGATCAAAAATGAAAAAGTATATCTATCTGTTAATACTCTTCGTTTTGATGTTTCAAATTTTTGCGTTTTCACAAAGCTCTCAAATGTATAATTACTCAATTTACTCTGTTTTGAAGAATGATAGCAGAAGTGAAGCGTTGGTCGGTAGCGTGGCTGTTATTCAAGGTTACACTTTCAATTTTGTTTCAAAAGGCAATATTGATGCTACTTTCGGAATCACTCCTCTCAATGACTTAGGGGATAAGGTTAGAACAAAAATTATTATAGACAGTGTAAATATGCACTTTGAAAACACTATCGACCTCTCAAAAAACAAAAAAAACTATGTCACCTCGATTTATTATTTAGAAGGGCAAGAGGAAAAGACTTTGGATATCTATCTCCAAGTTAACAACGTTGAAAAATTAGAGTTCACAGATCAAGAAGAAACTTCAAAAAATAATAAAATTATCTTTAAAACTTATTACAACCAATTTTCTTATTATGAAGATGAGTTCATTACCGAAACAGAAGTGGAATTAAATAATTTAGTTTTCTTTGGCATGAGTAACTTACTTGATTACAAAAATGGGGGATATTACTTAGGAGTTATTTTTAATGGAATGAAAGTTGGTGCTAACTATCAAAACGATACCTTTTATCTGTTTTTGAACGACAAAACCTATATTGACTCATTTGAATTCGATGGAATTTTTGTACCTTACACATTTTCCAATAACAGCCTTGATTTCAAAGGTGATTTTGCATTCACAGTTACCGAAAACTTCCCTACGTTTAAAATCGTCGATTTAAAGGATATACTTACCAATGAAGAACAAGGTTTTTATTTAGGAGAGAAAATAGCACAAGCTTTGAATTTTGAAGACCTTGGATTTTATCTTGGAAGAGAGCTCAAAAAATTGTCTGAAAATATGAACAACAACTTTTTTGTTGGCTTAGATTTGAGTTATTTAGAAAATCAGTATGACTTCTCCTTAACAGGAGGCATTTCGAATCAGATATCTAATTTTAAATTTGAGACCTTAGGTGGTTATAACTTTGTTTCTAACACATTTTCTTTTTCTTTAACCTCCTTCTATGAATTTTATACTGTCTTTAGAAACTCT
>NZ_AZRM01000042.1 GCF_002895605.1 Petrotoga miotherma DSM 10691 | reverse complement strand
TGTTAGCGCCCCTTCGCCCCGCTCCCCACCCATAAGGAAAAAAAGTTTTTTTAATATTTTCCCCAGAACACCCTCGTAGGAAAAAAGTTTTCATCTTTTGGCCAAGAAGCCGATCTATAAGGGAAAAAGTTTTTTTGTTCTTTTTCCTAGCGGCCCACCCATAAGGCTAAAAGTTTTTTCATTTTTTGACCTGCTGACTACACATAAGGAAAAAAGTTTTTTGTTCTTTTTCCTAGCGGCCCACCCATAAGACTAAAAGTTTTTTTATTTTTTGTTCTGCTGCACACACACGGGAATACAAAATGAAATCTTTAGAATTATAGCATATTTTCAGATTATGTTTCTAAAATGCGCATCGAAAAGAAAATTTATTGAAAGTATGGTAAAATATATTTGTTATATTGTAAATAACAGACTATTGGAGGAATTTCTAATGAAGGTGTTGTTTCTCAATCCTCAGGGCAACTTTGACAAAAATGATTCTCATTTAACTGAACATCCTGATTTTGGGGGACAGTTGATCTACGTTAAAGAGGTATCGAAAGAGTTGGCTAATTTGAACGTTTCTGTGGATATAGTTACCAGACAGATAATCGACCCAAATTGGCCTGAGTTTTCTAAGAAATTGGATTATTTCGATACAACTCAAAACCCAACTATCGTCAGAATACCTTTTGGCGGAGAAAAATTTTTAAACAAAGAGCTATTGTGGCCTCATTTAAAGGAATACGTTGGTAATATTCTCGCATTTTACCAAAATCAAAAGATAGATTTCGTAACCACTCATTACGCCGATGGAGGTTATTCTGGAGTTCTTTTAAAATCAAAGTTGGGTGTGAATTTTTCGTTCACAGGGCATTCTTTAGGTGCCCAAAAAATGGATAAATTAAACGTCTCCCATGAGAATTTTGAAGATCTCGACAAAGAGTATCATTTTTCTCAAAGAATAATGGCTGAAAGGTTGTCCATGAAATATGCGTCTAAAATTATTGTCTCCACATCAATGGAAAGATACGAGCAGTATTCTCATCCGTTGTATGCCGATGTTTCTGAAGTTGAAAACGACAGTAAATACAAAGTGATTCCTCCTGGTGTTAACACGGAGATCTTTAACGATGATTTGACTGACCTCGATCAGGAGACTGTTGCTCAAATTGAAAAAAAATTAAACAAGCAGCAAAAACCTTTTATCATTCTCTCCAGCCGTTTAGATCTCAAAAAAAACCATATTTCTGTTGTAAAGGCATACGCAAATTCTAAAGATCTTCAAGATAAGGCAAATCTAGGAATATTTCTTAGGGGCATTCCTGATCCTTTCACCGACATACATAAATTGTCGGAGAATGAAAGATCCATCTTAACCCCAATTTTGGAAGAAATAGAAAAAGCAGATATAAAAGATAAGGTATATTTTTTTGATTTAAAATCTCAACTTGCCTTAGCTACTGCTTACAAATTCTTTTCAAAATTAAAGTCTGTTTTTGTTCTACCTTCTTTTTATGAACCCTTTGGCTTAGCCCCTATCGAAGCAGGCGCTTGTGGCCTCGCTGTTATTGCAACAAAGAATGGTGGACCAAGTGAAATATTCTCAGATGGTTCAGGTGTATTAATTGATCCTGAAGATATACAAGATATTGTTGAGGGCTTAATAAAAGGTTTGAATAATTATGACTATTTTTCAAAAAAGGTTAAAAAAAGAGTTTTAGAAAATTATACTTGGAAGAGCACTGCTAGAGGATATTTAGAGGTTATAGAGGGAGGAGTTAAACTTCCCAAAAAAACCATAGAAAAAGTACCTTCTTTAGATGCAAAAGAAATAATAATTGATTTTTTAAAAAATAAAAAGATTTAAAATTATGGTATAATTTCGATGATAGAAGAAAAAAGTGCCGATTTTAAGGTTGGTGTGGTGAATGCTACTTTCTTTGTCTATAAAAAATTTTGGTCTTTTTAAAAGTGCTAACGTGGATTTTAGCGACAATTTCTGTACTATCACCGGTGAGTCGGGAACAGGAAAATCTATGTTTCTAAATGCTTTAAACCTTTTTTTAATAGGAAATGTTCCTCAAAATCTGAAAACGTCTGAAGGGTCCGTTTCAGCGTATTTTACTGTTAATGAGTTTATCAAAGAGATGCTGAGGGAATACGTGCCTTTTGATGGTGATGATTTGATCTTAGCTGTAAATTTCACTCCTAAAAAGACACTTTTCAGAGTTAACGATACAATAGTTCCTAAAAACGTCGTTCAAGACATTTCGAAGTATCTGTTAGAAATACATTCTCAAGACTCCAACATAGCTTTGAGAGATGAGAATTACCAAAATTCTTTGATCTTTAAGATTTTGAGAGACAAATTCCCCGATTATTTTTCTGATTACGATAAGGGTTACCAGGAATACTTGAATTTGAAAAGAAAGTTAGAAAACCTTCCAACCAATAAAACAGAAATCTTTCGAAATATTGATATTTTAAACTACCAGATCCAGGAAATTGAAGAGGCGAACCTACGGCCTCTTGAAGATGATGAACTTTCTGCTAGATTTAAAACTCTAAACAATATAGAAGAAATCAGGGAACGATTGGTGGAGTCTTTAAACATACTAAAAGATAGAGATGAACAAAGTATTGATGAGGAAATTGGTTATATAGTTTACAATTTGTCTAAGCTAAATGATTTTGGATTCACTGAAGAACATTCTTTAGCTTCCTCTATTCAGGAACAGATAACTGAATTATACACGCTTTTAGAAAATAGATTGTCTGAATTAGAGAGTGATCCAGAAGAATTAGAAAGAGTCAGTGAGAGACTGAATAAAATTATCGAGTTAAAAAGGAAATATGGACCTTCTCTTGATGATGTTTTGAAAAATCTCAACAAGTTCAAAATTCAAAAAAGTGAGTTAGACGAGATCAAAAACGATTTTCACGAATTAGAACCAAGATTATATAAATTGAAAGAGGAATTATTAGAACTCAGTGATAAAATAATAGGGAAGGTTTCTCCTTTTCTCAACGATTTAAAATCAAACATTGAAAACAATCTGAAGGATCTTAATATGGAAAATAGTAAGATAGATTGGAAGATAGAAAAACTAAAAGAACCAAAAAAAGAGTCCGCACATAGGATTACCTTTTTATTAAAAACAAATCCAAAGAGTGATTTTATGCCTTTATCCGAAATAGCTTCCGGTGGGGAATTATCTAGAATAATATTGTCAGTTGAGGTTGTACTAGGGAAAAATCATGCAATTGATACTATGGTTTTTGACGAGATTGATTCCGGAGTTGGCCCAAGAATGGCAGATGTTGTAGGAAATAAACTAAACGAATTATCAAAAGATAAACAAATTATTGTAATTACTCATATGCCACAAGTTGCAAATTTCGCCACTGAACATTTTAAAATAGTAAAATCGTTGAACGAAGAAACTACTTCAACAATCGTAAAATTATCAGAAAATGAAAGATTAGAAGAAATAAAAGAAATGTACGGAAACATTGTCTATTGAAAAGGATGTGTAAAAGATGTACAGTCGTGAAGATCTGATAAAAAAGATAGTAGATGAAAAAGGGCTTCAAGCTATTCCTAATTTAATAGAGCTATTAGATGACGAAGATTACGAAGTTCGAGAATTGGCGCGAGATGCATTGAGCGTCATGGCACCCGAAGGAAAAGAATACCTTTTACAAGAGTTCAAACGAAGATTCAATCTCAACCTTCAAGACGATACTGTTTTGTTGTATCTAGCTGAACTTTTGTCTGATTTGAAGTGTCATGAAATAGTGGAAAACCTTAAGATGATGTTCAATAAATTTTCTGATGAAAGGGCTTTCCCTTTGATCATAGAGAATTTATTAAAAATCACAAAAGATGAATCTTATTTAGATATATTGAAAACTTATATTGACAGTGACGAGGGGGAAATAGAAGAGATAAGCGTTATGGCCATCACCGAGTTACCAAGCAGAAAAACTTTAGATATACTTTTAGAGAAATATTATAAAACTACCAACAACTCTTTAAAAGTACTTATTTTGGATTCAATAACAAAAATCTTGACTAAGAATTTTGATTTAGTTCCATACCTACAAGAACGTGACCCTGAAATATCCGAAAAGCTGGAGTTGCATCTCAAAAGGTCTTGATTTTGGACTAAAAATTTGTTATAATATAGATGTATCCCAGTAAAAAAAATTCACCCCGAACGGGGTCAAAGAATAAAGTATGGGGACGATTGGGTTCGACGGGAATAGGCTGAAGTCGGGAAGCGAGTCGAGGAGTCTGAAACCTCGTAAAAAACGAAAAAATATTGAAATGCCGAAGAACCAGAATTAGCATTAGCTGCTGCGTAGACGGCAGCTCGTCTCTCCTCAAGTTTTCTTGGAACCTCTCTTGAGGAATGAGGCGTCAGAAAAAGGTTCCACTTCTAAAATCTCTTACCCGGATTTTAGAAGTATCAATGGGTAATAGGAAATTGTGACTCGGTCCGCAAAGTCACAATTTCCGAAAGCTGATTGCGGACTGCGCTCGGAGAAGCCGACTTCGCCTGTTTTCGGACGCGGGTTCGATTCCCGCCGTCTCCACCATTTTTTTTAAGGTAGTATGTTAAAAATTTCACATATTTACTAGATACATTTACTTAAGAAATGAAATGATCCTATAAAATAAGAATTTGATTTTAAAAAGGTAACAGGGCAAAACTCTTCCCTGGAGTGGGAGCAGGCGAAACGCTGATTCTCCATCCTTATGGGTGGGCTGCGGGGCGAAGGAGCGCTATATATAAAATTTAGAGATTCTAAAGACCGTATAATCCACAAATATGGGAGGTTGATTAAGTGTTTTGGGTAAGAGATAAGGCAAATCAAAAATCTTTTATCAAAGAAGATGAAATATTTAAGCTCTTGGAAGAAATGAAATCCCCAAGTAGATTAAAAGTCAGAGACATTATTCAAAAATCGTTATCAAAAGAAAGATTGGATTCGGATGAAGTCGCAACACTTTTAAACGTTGAAGATGATGAAACGTTAGAAGAGATTTTTGAAGGAGCAAGAACATTAAAAAAGAACATATATGGGAATAGAATAGTGTTATTTGCCCCTCTTTATATTGGAAACAAATGCATAAACAATTGTGAATACTGTGGTTTTAGATCAAGTAACAGCGAAATTTTTAGAAATACCCTTAGTTTTGAACAATTAGAGAAAGAAGTAAGAGCCCTTGAAAACAAAGGTCACAAAAGATTGATATTAGTATATGGCGAACATCCTGACTACGATGCGGATTTCATCGCTAAAACCGTAGAAACTGTATACAAAACTAAAAACAGAAACGGTGAGATCAGAAGGGTGAATATTAATGCTGCCCCTCAGACAATTGATGATTACAAAAAAATAAAAGAAGTAGGTATAGGAACGTTTCAAATTTTTCAAGAAACTTATCATTATGAAACATATAAGAAAGTTCATCCAAAGGGGCCAAAATCAAGTTATATATGGAGACTATACGGATTAGACAGAGCAATAGCTGCAGGTATGGACGACGTTGGGATCGGTGCCTTATTTGGACTTTACGATTATAAATTTGAGGTTATGGGACTTATATCTCACACCATACATTTGGAAGAACGCTTTGGATTTGGTCCACATACAATTTCCTTTCCACGAATGGAACCAGCCTTAAATACCCCTTTATCTGAGCAACCTCCCTACCTTGTTAATGATAATGAATTCAAAAAGATAGTGGCAATTTTAAGGTTGGCTGTACCCTATACTGGTTTAATTTTAACAGCAAGGGAACCTTCCCATATAAGAAACGAGATATTAAAGTTAGGAGTTTCACAAATCGATGCTGGTTCTAACATTGGGATTGGAGCATATTCAACAGAAGACCAAGAAGCCTATAGAAAAAGCCAATTCACCTTAGGTGACCAAAGGAGTTTAGACGCTGTAATAAATGAATTAGCGATCGAAGGTTATCTTCCTTCATTTTGTACCGCATGCTATCGTATGGGGAGAACTGGTGAGCATTTCATGGAGTTTGCAATACCTGGATTTGTGAAAAGGTTTTGTACTCCCAACGCTATTTTAACTCTATTAGAATATGCACAAGATTACGCACTGGAAAATACCAGAATATCTATCGAAAAAAGGATCAAAGAAGAATTAAAAAATATGGATGATGGGCCCATTAAAGAGAAATTATTGGAAAGAATATATCTTGTTAAGGCTGGAAAAAGAGATCTATACTTTTGATGCAAAGGGATGTATTATATGAAATTACAAAATCACGAGATTTTAAAAAAGTTACAGAGTAAAGTTCCACATTCCCCATCCCAGTGGGCTGATTACACTAATTTTTCTGAAAAAGTTAAGAATATTGTGAATTATTTTATATCTAATGAAACCATTGAAAAAGAACACATCATCCAAATCTTGTCTTTAAATAAACATGATAAAGATCGAGAAGAACTTTTCAAGGTTGCAAATCTGATCAGAAAAGAGTATACAGGAGATTATATAAACATTAAAGGAGTTATCGAGTTTTCAAATTATTGTAAGAAAAACTGTTACTATTGTGGATTGAGAGCTAAGAATCCAATTATACAAAGGTACCGGATGACTCCCGATGAAATTATTGAAGTGGCAAATCAGGCAGCGATACTTGGTTTAGATACGATCATTCTTCAAAGTGGTGAAGATGATAAATACACAGATGATGATTTAATCTACCTCATTAAAGAAATAAGAAAAAAAACAAGTTTACCAGTATCTTTATCCATTGGGGAAAGAAGCTTTTCGTCGTATAGAAAATTCAGAAAAGCTGGCGCAGTAAGAGTGCTTCTAAAACATGAAACTATCAACAAAAAAATTTTTAAAAATATTCATCCTGAAAAAAGCTATGATAATAGAATAGAACTCTTAAGGTACATGAATACCCTGGGTTATGTGACAGGTTCGGGTAATATTATAGGTTTACCGGGACAAACGTTAGAAGACATAGCAGAAGATATTCTTTTTATGAGAAACGAAAATCTTAGGATGATAGGTATGGGTCCTTTTATCCCAACTGAAAACACTCCGTTAAAAGATCATCCTCGTGGAAGTGGTGAATTAACTTTAAACGCTTACTGTGCTACAAGGTTTTGTATTCCAAAGGCGCAAATACCTACCACTACCGCATTAGGAACAATTTCTCCAGATTTACAATACCAAGGTTTTTATGCAGGATGTAACGTTATCATGGTTAACATAACTCCAGAGGTATATAGAAAAAATTACAACATCTATGATAATAAGATAAAAGTAGAGTTTTATGAAACGTATGAGAAAATCAAACAATTAGGCTTCTCACCTTCCAAAATAACCCAAAAACGAATGGAGGAGAAAAAGAATGCCAGCAACATCCGGTTATAGGACCTACATAGCTATAGCAGGAAGAAGAAACGTTGGAAAATCTTCTTTGATAAACGCAATAGTGAACCAAGAAATAGCTCTTGTTTCCAACGTTGCCGGAACAACTACCGATCCAGTCTATAAAAGCATGGAGTTACAACCAATTGGGCCCGTTACTTTAATTGATACCCCCGGAATAGACGATGAAGGTGAACTCGGGGAAAAAAGAATTGAAAGGGCTAAACGAGCTTTTTACAAAGCTGATATAGGAGTTTTAGTAGTTGATTCTGAACCAAACGAATTTGAACACTTCATCTGCAATCTTTTTGAAAAGATGCATATCCCATTTATAATCATATTGAACAAGATAGATCAACTTAACAACATTTCTAACTTAAAACAATTATATATTAATTCTTTCAAAAAACCAGTTTTAGAAGTTTCTTGCAAAGAAAAAATCAATATAGAAAGAGTAAAAGAAGCTTTGACTGAGTTAAAACCAAAAGAAGAAGAAATTCCCATGCTTCCAAAATTTATTAAAAGTAACGATATTGTCTTACTAGTGGTTCCGGTAGACACTGGAGCACCAAAAGGTCGATTGATAATGCCACAGGTGGCAACTATAAGAGAAGCAATAGATAGAAAGGCTTTCCCAATTGTGACATCTGTTGAGGGAGTAAGTGAAATAATTAGTAAATTGAAACAAAAACCAAGGTTGGTAATCACAGATTCTCAAGCTATTGGAAGGGTTGCTGAGTTAGTGCCTGAAGATATAAACCTAACTACATTTTCAATATTAGAAGCTCGTCATAAGGGGGATATCAGTATTTTAACTAAGGACTTGGACGTGGTTAATAATTTGGAAAATGGCGACACTGTTCTTATAATGGAAGGTTGTTCTCATCGTCCGTTAAGTGAAGATATTGGAAGAGTCAAAATTCCAAAATGGCTCGAAAAATATACTCAAAAATCCTTGAATTTTAAATTTATTGCCGGCAAGGAATTCCCTGACATAGAAGATGTAAAGAACGTAAAATTAGTGGTACATTGTGGAGGATGTACTCTTACAAGAAGAATGATGATGAGAAGAATAAATGCGATAAATAGATTAGGCATTCCCATTGTAAATTATGGAGTAATAATATCATTTCTCCACGGATCCCTAAAAAGAACTTTAGAACCTCTTTCATTATAAACAATTTTCATTGAGGCTCCTGATTTTAGGGGGCCTTTCTTTTTTCCTTAAACACGTGATTTTCACTGTTTTATAAAAGAATTGTAATGAAATTTAGCTTTTTTGTATAAAGAAGAGAGTATCATAATGTTTGTAAGCCACCAATTTAAAGATTAAGTGAAGAAAGGCGGCGAATTGCGGTGTACGAGAAAAATCAAAGTACTTATCGTGAAGATGATTCTTTCAAATTCAAATACTCTTCTCAAATTGATTTTATTAGATCTCTAAAAAATGCTAACGACGAAGAAAGTATTAGAAAGTTAGCGTTAGCCAAAGAAGATTATTTTTTTAATAATAAGAAAAGTACAAAACGTTAGATTAGAATGGATAAAAATAAAATTATCGAAATTAAAGATCTATCTGTATACATCAACAATCTAAAATTATTGAAGAATATTAATTTAGAAATATCGAAAAATGAAATCCTTTTGATTTATGGACCTAGGAATGCAGGTAAATCTTTGTTAGCAAGGTCTATGGTAGCATTAAATGAGGAACTTTTTAAAGGTATCCAAACCACTGGACAGGTTTTATTTTTAGGTGAGGATGTTAATAGCATTGAAAAAAGATATTTGCGATCCACAATTGCTTATTCTGAACCTACTTTTGTCGATAATATCAATTTCTTAACTTTAAGCGAAGTCTTCAACCTCGCTTTAAGAATAAAACCTTCCGACATTTCTCAAGAACAATATATGCTTCTTGAAAAGCTCAATATTGCACATATTTTTTCTAATCATTCTTCATTAAAAAGTTATGAGAATTTTGAAAATTGGACTATTGGAGATAAGATTTCTTTTATAATTTTTCTAAGTTTAGCTAGAAACCCCCAAGTATTTATATTTGATTCTATTCTAGACCATTTGGACGATTTCATGCATAAAGATATTAAGGATTTTCTTTTCGATATAAAAGAAGATCGATCATTGATTATTTCAACAAGAAATCTCTCCTTGTTTTCTGACATCGCTGAAAAGATTGTTTTTTTGGATAAGGGTGAGATTATTTACAAAGGAAGTATTGAGGGTTTTTTACTGAACTTCCCTCTTTAGTCATTCACTCGTCTTCATTAGAATAGATTATAACTTCGTTTTTCGCAATTTCGATATCGAACTTACCACAATCGTATTCCTTTTGAGGTTGGTAAGAAGGTAATTCTAAAAACATATTGTAAACATTTCCTTCTTTAAATATTCCTCCAGCAAAATCAATCCTATAACTTTCCATTTTGAAAGTTTTTATCTGGATATATTCATCTGTTACCAAAATGGATAAAGGAGCTCTTTCAAAATCTCGATTTATATTTTTTTTGCCTAAAGTGACAAATTGTCCTGAACTAGAAAGCAAGTAAACTGTATTATCTTTTTCGTAGGCAAAAACAATTTCTCCATCTATATAGAATGTCTTACTTTTTTCTTCTATATCACCATAATCACAATAAAACTTGGACTTGGTAATGACAGGGTCTCCTTTTTTCGGTAGCCAAATAGATAACGGCTCGCCGTAGAAGAAAACTCCACTTTCAATTTCAAATACTTTATCTATATTAGTTTCAACTTTTTCATATATTTGTTGTTTTTCAAGATCTAATGTGTATTTTTCACTTTCATAATTTGTTAAGTCTATTTCTATTTTTTTCAATCCATTTGTTAAAGTAAGTTTTGAAGGTGGTACATTTATTGTAATTGGTGTTTTTATTTTTAGATTGTTTAAAGTAGCTTCTCTACTATCTCCCGTAATCTCTAGCTCTATCCATTTTGAAGGTACTCTTGTAATCATCTCACCAATGGGTGGAGAAAATTGATGCTCAAAAATAAAACCATTCACATCTAGAAGTACATTCATATTTTCATTCCAACTTAGAAATTTAGATGTTTTGGTTCCCTCATCTGTAACAATAAAAGAATTTTCTGCAATAACAAAGACACTCCTAGGAAGTTCATTAAGTATTTCATGAATAGTACTATCTAACTTTTCCAACGAAGTTGAAACGGTTTTATTTTTATACTTTATATAGAATAGATTGTTAATATAATCTATTTCCATAATTTGGGAGTTTTCACCAGGAGGGACGGAGATATCCGCATATTTGTAGAGATTTAATAAAACCTCGTCGAAATATTTCGACGGGCCACTATAAACTAAGCCTATTTCCACTTTTGCTAAAGTTAAAACGCTTATTAGAATAAAGCTGAATAAAAATATAACCCTTGAGGGGGAGCTGATGCAGGAGCCAATGCTCTTTTTTTTGCTTCCAGAATTTCCTCTATTTTTTCCACTTCCCATACATCTGTACCCACCTTTACCAATGCACCAACAATATTTCTAACCATTCTTCTTAAAAAAGACTTTCCTTCAACTCTTATCAAAATTATATCTTTTCTTAACTCTATTATTCTTACCCTGTAAATAGTTCTTATAGGATTCCTTTCATCGTTTCCCGTTTTAAAGCTGGTGAAGTCATGCTCACCTTCAAAATATCTTGATGCTTGCCTCATCTTTTCTAAATTTAATGTGAGGGGAACCCACCACACTCTGTTTCTTAAAAATATATTTGGATCTTCATTTGTATAAATAAAATAGTGATATATTCTTTTTTTTGCCTCAGCCCTTGGATTAAACCCTTCTTTTACTTCTTTGACTTCCTTTACATATACATCTTCTGGTAAAATAGCATTCAAAGCATCTTTTATATTTTTTTCGGTCATATTTTCGTTCTCTACCTTAAATGAAATAACTTGACCCATCGCATGTACTCCTGTATCTGTTCTTCCACACGCATAAGATGGAATTTCTTTTTTAAAAATAATTTTTAGTGCTCTTTCAAACTCATCTTGAACGGTACGAAATGTCGGCTGACTCTGATAACCATAAAAGTTTGTACCATCATACATTACCTTTGCTGCGACCCATTTCACGAAAATTCCTCCTAATACGTCTTCTGTACTAATTGAGCCTCTAAAATTTTGAATGCGATTTCCGATTCAAATTTTTTTAACAGATCTATGTTCTTTTTATAAATTCCTTCATAGATTTTTATCAAATACAAATTAACAAGTTTTGTAATTCTTTGAGCGATCAACTCTTTAATATCAAAAGGGACATTTTCAACTGTCTTTTCTAGCCAATAACTAAAATTATTATTTATATCGTTTTCTAAAATCAAATCATTGAAAGAAGAAATTACCCTCCTTAACCCTACATATTTAGAGACAAGATCAACATAATCACCATGAATCTCTCTAACGTTGTTGGAAATGTCATCACAATAACTTAATTTAAGATATTTTCCTTTTCGCTCGCTTATATTTAAATATCTTCTTATACCTGATAAATCATTATTATCTTCTTCCACCAGAAAATATCCCACGAAATGATCAGAACTTTTTCTTAAAATAGAGGGTGGAAGAATATCGTTTATTTTTATCGTGCTACCATCCAAGTATGAAATATCATTGATTTCTACAAAATTCCCTTTATCTGAAAACAAAACGTTATGAAACCGCATTTTCACTCACCTTTATTTAGTATATTATACATTTACAATTTCTGAGATAGCCTGCTCAGCATCTTTTATTAATTTACCGGATTCATTTTCAGAAGCTGATTTTACCATAATATAAAATTTAATCTTTGGCTCTGTTCCTGAAGGTCTTGCTATTATTTTAACGTTTGAATATCTCAATTCCACTACATCGGATTTCGGGAATCCCTCTATCCCATTAAGATAATCTAAAGTTTCCTTCAAGTTAAAATCACCAATTTTTATCGGAGGGTTTTTCCTCATCTTGGTCATTATACGTTTTATTTTTTGAGTCCCTTCAAACCCTTCAAAGGTAAAAGAAAGAAGTTTTTCGTCGTAATAGCCATATCTTTCTTTTAGATCCTTCAAATATTCGGTGAGTGTTTTCATCTTGGAAAGTAATTCAGAACTCATAACAGAAATTAATGCAACAGCGATTATGGCATCTTTATCCCTCACATGATCATTCGCCAAATATCCATAACTTTCCTCAAATCCAAATATAAATTTCCTTCCACTTCCCATATATTTTTCAATTTTTTCTCCTATATATTTGAATCCTGTCAATGTTTCTTCAACTTTTACATTGAACTCTTGAGCGATGGGTTTAACCATATCAGTAGTAACGATAGTCTTTACAATGTAATCATCAGGTTTTAAGGAAGAAAATTCCTTAAATTTGCTTAACAAATAATGAGACAACATCACTCCAACTTGATTTCCTGTAAAAGATACATAATCACCTTTGTACTTTTCAAACACTCCTATTCTGTCTCCGTCAGGATCCGTCGCCAAAACAAGATCGGCATCTTTTTCTTTTGCTTTTTTCAAAGCCAATTCAAACGCTTCTTTTTCTTCGGGATTAGGAACCTTTAAAGTTGAAAAGGAAGTATCAATTTTTGATTGTTCTTCAACTAGACTAAACTCAAAACCTAACCTATTCAAAATGCCTTCGACTAATTTCAAAGCCGCTCCGTACAATGGTGTATATACTATTACGGGCTTTTTATCCATCTTTGGATTTAATGACCTAATATATCCCTCAATTTCATCTAAATAATCGTTGAAAATGGATTCGTTAAGTATATTTATTTTTTCAGAATTAACTGCTTCTTCGAAGCTCATCAACTTGATATCTTTGAAATAATCTAACTTCTCAATTTCTGAAGTAATTTCATTAGCATATTGGGGAACCGCTTGAGTGCCATCGGATGTGTAAACTTTGTAACCGTTGTATTCTGGTGGATTATGGCTCGCGGTTATGATTATTCCTCCATCTGTTTTTAATTTTCTGACAGTGAAAGAAAGTAACGGTGTAGGAGCAACTTGATCAAAAATATGTACATTAACGTTATTAGCAGCCAACACTCGAGCAGCAACCTTTGCAAATAAGTCGGAGTTCATCCTTGTATCGTAAGCAATAACAACACTAGGAAAATCTTTATATTTTTTTAAATAATTAGCGAATCCCTGAGTTGCTCGGGCTACGGTGTATACATTCATTCTGTTGGTTCCAACACCCATTATACCCCTTAAACCACCAGTTCCAAACTCTAAATCTTTATAAAATCGATCTATAATTTCATCCTCATTATCATTTAAACGGAACAATTCCTCTTTGAAATCGTCTGTTACATTTTCAAGCCACTGTTGATATCTTTTATATGCTATTTCTTTAACGCTTTCCATTTCATTTTATACCTCCATTTTTAGAATTTTATATTGTCTTGGGTAGGGGGCTCCGCCCTGTAACCCTTTTAAAATCAAAATCTTATTTAAAGAGCTTTCGTCCTTTTACACTGCAACTCATCAAAAAGAATTATATCATATTTTTTTCTTTTTAATAAACAAAAATGCCGCGTATATTCTACGCGGCAATTTTTAGGGCGGGACTTGGGCAGAGAAACATTTTAAAAAAAGGGAAGGGGGCGATACCTACTCTCACAC
>NZ_AZRM01000041.1 GCF_002895605.1 Petrotoga miotherma DSM 10691 | reverse complement strand
TTTTGTTAACTTTTATTTTGGAATGAGGAGTTTCCTTTTTCAATTTTTCAAAATCATCTTCCGTATACGGGATAAAATCTACTTCAGTTCCGATTTTATCCGCTCTTACCACTTTGGCTTGTAACTTGTCTCCGATCCTATAAACGTTGCCGGTTCTTTCACCTTTCAACGTATTGTCACGTTCATCGTAGATATAATAATCGTCCGGTTCTATCACGAAAATAGTGGGTAATTAAGCTGGAGTTAAATTAAGTTTACCAAGGGCAATAAAGATAGTGATTTTTAAATTCTTTAATGTTTTAAAACCAAAAGCCCTTTTAGTAAATCCTCTAAGTTTAGAGTTCATACCTTCTATTTTACCGTTAGAGATATTCGTTTTTATGTGCAACAAGATACCTTCTATGTGATTTAAAAGAGTCTTAGCGGCTTTAATCATTTCGGGTATATTGGATTTCATTACCTTTTCATACCATCGTTTAAAATACTTAGCTGCATAAGAAGGTTTCTTGTAATCGAACATCTTTTTGAACTCAAGTACCAATCCGTAGGCTTGAACTGTGTCAAGATGTTGATATTCCATCAATTCATCGAGTCTAACTTTATCTTTCTTAGTAAGGTTGTTAGGATTTTTTAATAGCAAGTATTTTGTCCTTTTGAGTATTTCATGGTACCCTTTATTCTCTCTGGCTCTCACTTTATCAAGTTGGACACTTAATACATTAAGCACATGGAATTTGTCAAATATTATCTTTGCTTTTGGAAAATGTTTCCTGGCTCCAGCTTTGAAAGGCACCGACATATCCATGCATATGGACTCTATGTCTTTTGGATCACCGTTTTTTTCAGTGTATCTCTCTTTGAATGATAGAAAGGTTTCTGCATCTTTTCCATCAGCTATATGTACAACCTTTTCTCGTTCCACATCTAAGAAATTGGTTAAATATACATGATGCTTTTTCCTTGCTATTTCATCAACAGATAACGTTTTTATTGGTTCTTTTGAGAAATCTTGTTTTTCTAATTCCTTTGAAACGTAAAAGTCTAATATTCTCCACAACCTATTTTGGGTTGTATTATACTTTTTAGCTATCTCAGCAACCGTCATGTGGTTGTACAACTCGAGAATAAACGCTTCAAACAATAAGGTGAATCCAGAGTTTTTTCGAGCCCAAGGAACCTCTACAGTCTTTGTTCCATCATCTGTTTTTATCCTAGCTACCCTTGCATGTATGTATGTTTCATACTGGAATAAGTTTAAGTGTCTCCAACTCCTTTGAACCGTATCGTATGCACTGTAATATTTACCATTGTATTCGAACTTTGCACCTTTTTTGAAATCCACATATATGTTGATTGTATTTCCTTGTTGTTCTATCTCTTCTATGTACCATGGCTCTGTTATATTCAGTATCTGTTCAAAAAATTTTGGTAACTCTTTTCTCATCTGGTATCACTCCCTATATGTTTTGTGTTCTTCTACATGATACCAGATTATTTAATCATTTGTTCATATTTCATTTTTTCTACCCACACTTTTTGGAAGAGAACCATAATTTTTTAACTATTAAAGACCCCATATTTCTTCAAAGGTATGAGGGGTTTCACAATATTCACATATTAACTGATTCTCTTCGTTTCTAATGAAAGAAACCTGTACGTTTTCGTTGTTTTGAGGGTTGGTTATACAGTTTTCGTTTTTACACCTTAACTCTTCGAAACCGTATATAATAGGCG